>DASQAE010000635.1:0-6486 GCA_035635915.1 Burkholderiaceae bacterium
GGTCAAGGTCTATGTGTCCGACGATGACGGGCGCGAGATGATCCTCGACATCTACAACCCGGGCGACTACGTCGGCGAGATGTCGCTGGACGGCCGGCCGCGTTCGGCCTCCGTCATGACGCTGGAGCCGGCCACCTGTTCCGTGGTGACGCGCGAAACGCTGCGCGAGGCGATTGCACGCAATCCGGACGTAGCGATGGCGCTCATCTCCACGCTGATCGACCGCGCACGTATCGCCACCGATAACGTCAAGAACCTGGCGCTGATGGACGTTTACGGCCGGGTCGCGCGGCTGCTGCTTTCGCTCGCGAAAGAACAGCCCGACGGCAAGCTGGTGGTCCCGGAGAAGATGACGCAGCAGGACATAGCCGACCGGGTCGGTGCCTCGCGCGACATGATCAGCCGCATCTTCAAAGACCTGACGATCGGCGGTTACGTCAGCGTGGTCGACCGGATGATCACCATCAATCGGCGCCCGCCTCCGCGCTGGTAGCTCTTATCGCGTCGCTCGACGTGCTGGTTCCTCGGCACGTCCCCACCCCATATGCCCGCCAACGACCTCGAAACGCGGTTCGCGTTCGCGTTGCATCACGGCGCAGACGCGTACAAGCCCGGCGATCCGCTTTCCCCGCCGATCGTCCCCACCAGCGTCTACCACCTGCCGGGTGATCCCGCCGGGCCGTACCAGTACGGACGCTGGTCCAACCCGACCTGGGACGCGCTCGAAGAGGCGCTGTCGACACTCGAGGACGCAGAAACAGTCGTCTTCCCGTCCGGCATGGCCACCGTGGCTGCGGTCTTCTATTCGCAGCTGAAAAGTGGCGACCGGGTGCTGCTTCCAGCCGACGGCTATTACGTCACCCGCGCCCTGGCGGAGAAATTCCTCGCCGGCTTTGGCGTGCTGGTCGACACCGTCGCCACCGCCGCGCTGGAGCAGGCTGATATGACGGGTTACCGCCTGGTCTGGATCGAGACGCCATCGAACCCGGGACTCGACCTGGCCGACATCGAACACGTGGCCGCCCGCGCGCACGCCGCCAGCGCGCTCGTCGTCGTCGACAACACCACGATGTCGCCACTCGGCCAGCGGCCGCTGGAACTGGGCGCAGACGTCGTGGTGTCGGCGGACACCAAGAGCGTCGGCGGCCATTCCGACGTTCTTTTTGGGCATGTCTCCTCGCGCAACGCGAGCGTGATGGCGCAGGTACGTGACTGGCGCAAGAGCGCTGGTGCCATTCCGGGCTCCTTCGAGGCCTGGCTGGTTCATCGCGGGCTCGAAACCCTGGACGTGCGTTTCGAGCGCATGTGCGCGAGCGCCCAGGTGTTGGCGCCGCGCCTTGCCGGGCATCGCAAAGTCAAGGCGGTGCGCTACCCCGGACTGCCCGATCACCCCGCGCACGCTCTGGCGCAGCGCCAGATGCGCCGTTTCGGCAGCCTGATTGCGTTGACGCTCGCCGACGCGCCGACTGCCGAGGCGTTCATTGGACACTGCCGCTTCGTGCGGGCCGCCACCAGCTTCGGCGGGGTGCACACCTCGGCCGAGCGCCGGGCCCGCTGGGGCGATCAGGTGGCGCCGGGTTTCATCCGCCTCTCCGTGGGCTGCGAGCCGTGTGAGGTTCTGTGGCAGGACATGCGTACCGCCCTCGACAGCGTTTGAGGGCAAATACGGTGGGCTTGTAGTCCGATTTCCGACAAAACGTCGCGGGCAGAGACGACTCTTTTTTTCCGCCCTTCAAGTCCAAGATACCCATGCGTCGACCTGCGGCGCATGGAGGAAACGATGACGGTCGTGGAAGAACTGGTTGTCGAACCCGTGGTGGTCGAAGCGACGGAAGCGACGGAAGAGTCGGTGACGATGCACTCGCCCTTCGCGCTGATGCATCCCGATGCCGCTCGTCGGATCGTGGCGCGCGCCGCTGCGCTCGATTTACCGAGCCGCCGCTGCAGCCCGCTGTCGAATCCGCGCCTGGGCGGCAGCCCGATGGAAGACGAAACATCCACCGATTTTGCTTAGAGAACCGCGGCCGCCCCTGGCGTCCGCGTACGGCAGCAGTTGTTGACCTTGCCCGTGGGCGCCGCAGCACGCTGACTCGCTTCCCGCCCGCTTGAACCGGCGCCCGCGCATCCACCCGCGCGGCGTCACCCCGAAACCACAGGTCGATCGCCGCGCTCGCGCGCCGGTGCGGTGAATTTTCTGTTCCTCTCCTGCGGCGTTCGCCCGCGCGCTTGCCGGCCCGAATCGCAACAATTCGTCTCGCTGCATCGATGCGCTGATCAACTGCCGGGGACGCCATGTACGCGATGATCGAACTCACCGAAGCCGATATGCAGCTCGAACAGGGCGCCTATCGCGAGCCTGTGACCGAACTCGGCATCCTTGCGTACCAGGCTGCCTGGGATTCCGGCTTTCGCGCCGAAGCGGAACTGCTCGGCCGCACCTTCGCGCCACTTGCACCGCATATCGAGCACATCGGCACAACCGCGATTGCGGGATCAGCGGCGCGCCCGATCATCGACGTGCTGGTCGGCGTGGCTCAGCCCGCCGCAGCGGATCATCTGCTCGAGGGGTTGCGGATGTATGGCTACCGCATCGACGATCGCAATGAGCGCTCGAACCTGGGCACACGTCTGCTCGTGCGCTGGCAGCGCGGGCTGCCGACGCATCACGTACACGTGGTCGAATACCTCGGATCAAACTGGCGCCAGATGCTGTTGTTTCGCGACGTACTGCGCCTGGACACACGCCTCGCGCGCGAATACGAATGGTTGCGGCGGCGCTTCGCCGGACTTCAACCCGCCAATCGTGTTGCCTACGCGCGCGCAAAAGCGACCTTCATCGCCAGCATCGTCAACCAGGCGCACTGACTATCTAGGCCGCAAACGCAGCGCGGTGACGCTCGCGCAGGACGCTCTTCTGCACCTTGCCCATTGCGTTACGCGGTAATTCGTCGACCACGAACACTCGCTTCGGCACCTTGTAGTTGGCGATCTGGCCCTTCAGGCGATCGATGATCTGCGCGCCATCGACGCTCGCGCCCGGCTTGTGCACCACGACCGCCGCCACCGCCTCGCCGAAGTCGGGATGTGGCAATCCAATCACCGCGGACTCGATGACGCCGGGCATTTCATCGATGTAGCCCTCGACTTCCTTCGGATAGACGTTGTAACCGCCCGAGATGATGAGGTCCTTGGAGCGCCCGACCAGGGTCAGGTGGTTATCCGGCTTGCCCGGGCCACCGAAGGTCCCGACGTCTCCCGTCCTGAAGTATCCGTCGCGCGTGAACTCCTCGGTTGTCTTTTGCGGCATGCGCCAGTACCCGGAGAAAACGCTGGGCCCGCGCACCTCCACGTTGCCGATCTCGCCTACGGCGCATAGTCCGCCGTTCTCATTGACGGTCCGCACCGACGTACCCGGAAGTGCCACACCGACGCTGCCGGCGATCCGGTCGCGCGCCGCGATGCCGAAGTACGGGTTCGAGGTCAGCATCAATGTCTCGGACATGCCGTAACGCTCGACCACCATGTGGCCGGTACGGCGATAAAGGTCCTTGTGCGTTTCCGCCAGCAGCGGCGCCGACCCGGAAACCAGCAGGCGCATGTTGCGACAGGCGTGACGATCAAAACCGGGCTCGGCGAGCAGGCGCGTGTAGTACGTCGGCACACCCATGAAGACCGTCGAACGAGGCAGGAAGCGGATCACCTCACGCGCATCGAACTTCGGCAGGAAGATCATCTGCGCGCCGGCAAACAGCGCCGCATGCGAGGCGACAAAAAGCCCATGTACGTGGAACAGCGGCAGCGCGTGCAACAGGACGTCGTGGCCACCAGCCTCACGCTCTTCCTTGAAGCCCCAGAATTCGTCCAGCACCCGCGCGTTCGAACCAAGATTGCCGTGCGACAGCATCGCGCCCTTGCTGCGGCCGGTCGTGCCCGATGTATAGACGATCGCCGCGAGGTCGGTCCCGCTTCGCGGCACGGTGGAAAAATTGTCGGGAAACGATACCGCCGCCTCGAGCAAGCTGCCGTTGCGCGACTCCCCAAGTGTGACCGTATGCGCAACGCCCGCGCGCTGCGCAAGAGGACGCAACTCGGCTTCACGCTCGGGTGAGCAGATGAAGACCGCAGGCTGCGCATCGCCGAGGAAGTACTCCAGCTCCGCGCGTTGATACGCCGTATTGAGCGGCACGAATACGAGCCCGGCACGCAACGTCGCCAGGTAGAGCATCAGCGCTTCCGGCGACTTTTCTACCTGCACCGCGACTCGCGCCGCGTGACCCGTCGTATCGGATGCAAGTGCAAGGCTGCGCAACCAGCCGGCGATGCGCGCGCAAGCGTGCTGCAGGTCGCGCAACGAATAAACCACCCCTGCGGTGGTTTCCAGCCAGGGCGCACTCAGATCGCGCGGAAACTGCGCTTCGAACAGCGCATACAGATTTTCGTTTCTCATTCGTTCGTTTACTTGCCCGCAAATCGTGGCGGACGTTTGGCGAGGAACGCTGCGATGCCTTCCCGATAGTCGTCGGAGTCGATGAACCCGAAGCTTGCCTCGAGCTGCGCCTGCGTATACGCGAGACCTCCCTCCATGAGGCTGCGTATCTGCGCCTTGTTCTGGCGCGCCGCAACCGGCGAACCGGTCACGATCGCACTGGTCGTAGCTTCGATCACGCGCGCGTGATCATCGCGCGGGATAGCGCGTTGCACCAGTCCTGCGACCTGCGCCTCGCTGCCGCTGAATACGCGCCCGGCCAGGAGCAGGTCCGCCGCGACACCGGGGCCGACCAGCGCCAGCAGCGGCAACAACTCAGGCAGCGCGAACGGAAATCCCACCTTGCCGACTGGCGCTCCGATGCGCGCATCGTCGGTCGCGATGCGCAGATCGCAGGCGACCGCGATTTCGAGTCCACCGCCGACGCAAAACCCTTCGATCGCCGCGATCACCGGTTGCGGCACCGTGCGGATCGCATCGATCGCGGCGCCGATGATTTCCAGGTGAAAGTGTTTTGCGCTCGTCTGGTCGAAGCGCACGGTCGCGAACTCGGTGATGTCCGCCCCGGCGGCAAAGTTGCCACCCGCGCCGCGGACCAAAATGCAGCGCACCGTGTCGTCGCGCGCCAGCTCACGGAAGATACGCGTCAGCTCGCGCCACATCGCGACGCTGATCGCGTTCAACTTGTCCGGCGCGTCGAGTGTGACGTCGGCGACGTGACCCGCGGTTCGCAGATGAACCGGCATAGGCGCCGTGTCGGCGTTAGTCCAGCTTCGCGCCCGAGACGCGCGTGACTTCTGCCCAACGCTTGATTTCATCGTGCACGAAGGCCGCGAATTCCTCCTGCTTCATCACGGCGAGCTCGGAACCGTTGCTGGCCCAGATCTCGCGCAGTTCCGGGCTGGAAAGCGCCTTGACGACCTCGTCGTGCATGCGATCGAGCACGTCCTTGGGCGTGCCCTTGACGCCCCAGATGCCGTACCACGTTGCCACCTCGTAGCCGGGCAGCCCGGCCTCTGCGGCGGTCGGCAGGTTGGGAAATGCCGCCACACGTTTAGGCGCGGCAACCGCGAGCGCCCTGATGCGCCCAGCACGAATGTGCTGTGCCGAGGAGCCGAGCCCGTCGAACATCATGTCGACGTTGCCGGCGATCAGATCCTGCAACGCCGGCCCTGCGCCGCGATAGGGAATATGAACGATGAAGGTCTTGGAGAGCTGCTTGAACAACTCACCGGCAAGGTGATGCGACGTGCCGTTGCCGGCCGATCCGTAGTTCAGCTTGCCGGGATTCGTGCGCATGAAGTCGAGCAGCGATTTCAGATCATCGGCCTTGACCCGGCTGGGATTGACGACGATGACTTGCGGCGGATAGGCGATGGTCGTAAGCGGGACCAGGTCCTTTTCGATGTCGTAGTCGAGCTTCGAATAGAAGCTGGGGGCGATCGTGTGATGCACGGCACCGATAAAGAACGTGTAGCCGTCCGGCTGAGCCTTGGCCGCGATCGACCCTCCGACCGTGCCGCCGGCGCCGCCGCGATTGTCGATGATGACCTGCTTGCCGAGTTGTTTGGTGAGCTGGGCCGAAAGGGGGCGGGCAAAGGCATCGGTGCCACCGCCCGGCGGGAAGGGCACGATCAAAGTGATCGGCTTGTTCGGCCATCCTTGTGCCAGCGCGTTGCCCGCACCCAGAATCATCACAGCCATCAACACACCGGCCCACGCGGCACGCGCGAACAAGTTCTTCATGACGTTGTCTCCTTGGGCGGAACGGAACGAACTTGCGACACCGGTGCCATCGGCCGGCGCCGGCAGTAGATGAAGAGCCCAATGCCGATGATGACCATGGGCAGGGACAGCCACTGACCCATCGACAAATCGAATGCGAGCAACCCGATGAAGGCGTCGGGTTCGCGTCCGAACTCAGCGATGAATCGAAGCACGCCGTAGCCGATCAGGAACATTGCGCTCACCGTGCCCAAAGGCCGCGGCTGGCGCGAGTA
>DASQAE010000636.1:0-3853 GCA_035635915.1 Burkholderiaceae bacterium
CGTTCCGGAGCAGCGTAAAAGGCACGTCGCTCATCAAGCTCAAGCTCTACAACGCCGGCGGACTCACGGTTTTTTCGAGCGAACTGCGCCAGATCGGCGAGGACAAGGCGACCTATCCCGGTTTCGTGGCGGCGCTGCGTGGAACTGCTACCACGCAGCTCTCCCAGCGTGAAACGTTCGAATCATTCTTTGGAACCCTGCGCGAGGTGGCGGTCATCGGCTCTTACCTGCCGGTGCGCGACAAAGGCGGCGGCGTCATCGGCGTCATCGAGGTTTACGACGACGTGACGCAGCTCTTCCGCGCCATCAGTTCCGCCCGCTGGCAGGTCTTTGGTCTGAGTGCGTTGCTCATGTCCGCGCTTTACGTCGCGCTTCTTATCATCGTTCAGCGCGCAGACAAGATCGTGGCCGTCAACCAGCAAGCTCTGGAGCGCGAGGTCGCGCAACGCGCGCGCATCGCGGCGGAAGCCAAGCGCGCCCAGCAAGCGACGGAAAAGGCACAGCGCGAAACCGAGAAGGCCTATGCCACGGCGATGGCGGCACGGCGCGCTGCAGAGGAAGCGAACCAGGCCAAGACGGAGTTTCTCGGCAAACTGAGCGAAGAAATGCGTACGCCGCTTAACGGCGTGATCGGCACCACCGACGTCCTTCTTACCGGCGATCTCACCACGCCGCAACGCGAAAACCTCTTGCGTGTGCGTTCGGGCGCGGGGTCGCTGCTGCGCCTGCTCGACGATCTGCTGGAAACCGCGCAGCCCGACTCGGAGACCCACGAGCCGCGCTGGGAAGCACTGTCGCCGCTTGTGCTGGCGCGAGAGGCTGCGGCCTTGCACGCGCCGCTTGCGAAGGCGAACGGGCTGGCGATGGATTGTCGCGCGGCCAGCTCGGTTCCCCAGTGGGCACTTGGCGATGCACGGCGCTTGCGCCTGCTGCTTACCGACCTCGTTGGTATCGCGGGTCGAAGCGGGCGCGGGAAGACAATCCTGGTGGCGATCGAACGCGTCGCCGAGTCGCCCGGACTCGTGCTGCGCTTTTCAGTGCGCGTCGATCGCGTGCAAGACGGGTCTGCGCACGAGCCGGCCGCGCTCGACCTGCAGGCTGCGAATCGGATTGCAGCCAAGCTTGACGGAACGATCGAAGTTGATGCTGCGCCCGGACAGCCGCTTGTGTTGCGCCTGGTCGTTCCGCTGAGGCCTGCCGGCCTCGACAGCGCGGCCGAAGCCGCTGCGCCAGCAACGGTGCCTACTGCAACGGCTCCTTGAGCATTTCCGCAAACGGGAACGGCATCACGTTGATGCCTTCGTCCTCGAGCGCGGCGGCTTCGTCGCGGGTGGTGGTGCCACGAATGCCACGCGTAGGCGCCTCTTCGTAGTGAATGCGGCGCGCCTCTTCGGCGAACCGCTCACCCACGTCCTCGGTGTTGGCGGCGATCTCGCGCGCCATTTTGAGGAATGCCGCTTGCAATTGATGCGGCGTCGGAAGCATTGCCTGCTGGCGCTCCGGTTGCGCGCCAAGATTCAGGCGCGCCGCCGACGGCGTCTTGCGCACATCGAAGGAGCCGCACATCGGGCACGACAACTGGCCCTTCTCCATCTGCGAGTCGAAGTCGTTTTCCGACGTGAACCAGCCCTCGAACGGGTGCTCGTTCGCGCAGATGAGATCGAAGACCTTCAGTGCCATTGTTTGGTCGGGTTTTTGGGCGCTCGGGACGCAATAACGAGCGATTTCACCGCAAACTAACACAAACAGTGATCCCGGAGGATCCGCAATCGCCCCCCGCAACGTGTGCTGATTCAGCTTGCCAGCAGCTCGGCGATGTTGCAGCCGGGGTTGTCTAACCGCGGGCTAACATCCCGGCCGATGCCCGGGTGACGAAATTGGTAGACGTACCGGACTTAAAATCCGGGGCCGCAAGGCGTACGGGTTCGACTCCCGTCCTGGGCACCAGCGACAAGGAACCTTTCAGATGACGCTGAGTACGCTCGGTTGGATCGGCCTCGGACGCATGGGCGAGGCGATGGTGAAGCGCCTGACTGGCGCGGGCCACTCGATCGCGGTGTGGAACCGGACTTGCAGCAAGGCCGAGCAGCTCAATGCTTACGGCGTGCGTGTCGTGGGGACGAAGCAGGACCTCGCACTGTGCGACGTCGTATTCACGATGGTCTCCACCACCGACGACCTGAAGGAAGTGCTGTTCGCACCCGGTGGACTGGTGGCGGGCGAACGGGTACCGAAGCTCGTGATCGACAGCTCGTCGATCTCCATGGACGGCTCCGCGGAAATTCGCGCCGAGCTGGAACGCCGCGGCGTTTCCTACTTATGCGCGCCGGTGTCCGGCAACGCGAAGGTCGCCAAGGCCGGCAAACTGCTCGTCGTTTGTTCCGGCCCGCGCGGGGTCTACTCCGAAGTGGAGCCGCTGCTGCGACCGCTCGGCCGGCGCGTCATGTGGGTTGGCGAGGGCGAGCTCGCTCGAATCTGGAAGATCGCGCACAACACGATGTTCGGCGTGATCATCCAGTCGCTGTGCGAAATCACTGTGCTCGCGGAAAAGGCAGGCATCCCGCGCCACCTTTTCCTCGACAGCATCAACGATTCGGTGCTTGGTTCAATGTACACGCGCTACAAGACGCCGATGCTGGTGAACCTCGGGTTCGACAAGGTCACCTTCACGCCGAAGCTGCTGCTCAAAGACATGGACCTTGGCCTCGGTGCGGCCCGCGGCTTGGGCGTACCGATGCCCGCCGCCGCGGCAACACGCGAATCGGTGGCCGCAGTGGTCGGGCGCGGCTACGACAACATCGACTTCGCGGTGTTGCTGATGGAGATCGCGAAAAACGCGGGGCTCGAGCTACAGCCGCAGAACGTCTCCGTATCCGACGGACTGGAGTCGTGAACCGCACGCTGATCCGCGGCGCGAGCATCGTCACGCTCGACGAAACGCTGGGCGATTTCACGCGCGGCGATATCCTGATCGAACAAGACCGGATAGCAGCGCTCGCGCCACAAATCCGGTCCGGTGATGCGCAAGTGGTCGATGCGACCGGTTGCATTGTGCTTCCGGGCCTCGTCAACGCGCACATGCATACATGGCAGACCGGCCTGCGCGGCCTGGCGGCAAACTGGACCCTGCTCGAATACTTTCGCAAGATGCACGCCGGACTGGCAACGTTGTTCGGTCCGGACGATCTCTATCTCGCGACGCTGGTCGGCGCACTCAATCAGCTCAACTGCGGCACGACCACGCTCGGCGACTGGTGCCACAACAATCCGACCCCCGCGCACAACGACGCGGCGCTGCAAGCCCTGGTTGAAAGCGGCATTCGAGCGGTGTTTCTGCACGGCACGCCTAAGCCTGATCCGAAGCCCGGCGAGCGCCCGTTCTGGGAGACGCCCCACCCCGTACACGAGGTGCGGCGGCTGCAATCGCACTGGCTGCCGCAGCGGCCGTTGCTGTCGATCGGTGCCGCCATCCTCGGTCCGCACTATTCGAAGCTGGAGGTTGCACTCAAGGACTTCCGCATGGCGCGCGAACTGGGAGTCATCGTTTCGATGCATCAGGGCGGTGGCCCAGCGCGCGCACCCGATGGCTGGGTCCGGCTCGAACAGGCCGGGTTATTGGGCAATCACGTCAACATCGTGCACGGTCACGCGCTGACCGACGCACAGTTGCGCCGGTTCGTCGACCTCGGCCTCAGTTTTTCAGTCGCCCCGGAAAACGAGATGATCCAGGGTCACGGGCATCCGATTACCGGGCGCCTGCTTGCACTCGGTGCCGCGCCGTCGCTCGGGGTCGATCTCGAATCGACGGTATCGGGCGAGATGCTGGTGCAGGCGCGCATTGCGCTGAATCTGC
>DASQAE010000637.1:0-10940 GCA_035635915.1 Burkholderiaceae bacterium
AACACCGGGTCGGGCACGCCGTCCGGCGCGATGCGATGAATGGCGACTTCGCCGATATCGCCCGGCGCTGCCTCGTTCCCGTCGTCATCGATCACCGAAATCCGATGACCCGGATACGGCAGGCCCATCGATCCGGGCCTGACCGGCCAAAGCGTGTGAGAGTTGCCGACGATGTAGTTCATCTCGGTCTGGCCGAACATTTCGTTGATGGTGACGCCGAGCGCCTGTTGCGCCCATTCGAACACCGCCGTGCCGACCGCCTCGCCCGCGCTCATGATCGCGCGCAACTTCAACTTGCCGCGCGCGTCAAGCCACGCGTCGGACCGCATCATCATTTTGAGTGCGGTCGGAAACAGGAACGCATTGGTGACGCCAAAACGCTGCATCAGCGCGAACGCGCGCTCGGGCGTGAACCGCCCTTGTGCACCGACGATCGGAAAGCCGAAGTAAAGGGTCGGCAGCAGCGCGTCCATCAGTCCACCGGTCCATGCCCAATCGGCCGGCGACCAGAACACGTCGCCCGCGCGCGGAAACCAGTTCTGCGAGGCGACGAAACCGGGCAGGTTGCCGATCAATGCGCTATGTGCCATGAGCGCACCCTTCGGTGGCCCGGTGGTTCCGCTGGTGTAGATCAGCAATGCAGGATCGGTTGCCAGCGTCGGGATCGGAGTGAAACGATCGGCAGCGCGGCCGAGAAGAGCACTCCATTCGATGCCGTCCGCCGGTGCACCAACGCCAACCAGATGTTGCAGGTGCGGGCAGTTGGGCCGCAACGCCTGCACGGTTGCGAGGGCGCCGGCGTCGCAGATCGCCGCCACGGCGCCGCTGTTCTGCAGCCGGTACTCCAGTGCCTCGGGGCCGAACAGCAGCGACAGCGGCATCGCGACTGCGCCAAGCTGGTAGATCGCAAGATGCGCCACGGCGGTTTCGGCGCGCTGCGGCAACACGATCGCAACCCGATCGCCGCGTCGGACGCCAAGTGCGAGCAGCGCGTTCGACAGCCGGTTGGCATCGGCTTGCAGGGCAGCATACGTGTAACTCTGCGCCTGCCCCTTCTCATCCTCGAAATACAGCGCGACGCGCGAGCGCTCCTGCGCCCAACGCCGGCCGCACACGTCCGCGATGTTGAATTCGTGTGGAACATGCCAACGGAACGAGTCGTACAGCGTGCGATAGCGGTCGCTCATCGTCTCCCTGCCGCTTGGTATTGTTGGACGATTCAATCATCGCCCCGCGAGGGGCTTGCCGGCAACCGCATGAAACCCTCCCGCTCGCGCTTCGTCGACGTCCGCGGCCTGCGCTATCACCTGCGCGAATGGGGTGTCGACGACGCGCCCTTGATGGTGATGCTGCACGGTTGGATGGATGTGTCGGCCTCGTTCCAGTTCGTGATCGATGCATTCGCACGCGAGTGGCACGTGGTGGCGCCCGACTGGCGCGGCTACGGTCTCACGTCCCGCACGCAGGCGGATTCCTACTGGTTCGCAGACTATCTGGCCGATCTCGAGTTCATCCTCGACGCCGTCGCGCCCGGACTGCCGGTGATCCTCGTCGGTCACAGCATGGGCGGCAACGTGGCGATGACTTATACCGGCGTGCGGCCCACGCGCATCCACCGGCTGGTCAATCTCGAAGGATTCGGCCTGCGCGACATGGCCGCCACGCTGGCGCCGGAGCGCTACGCGCGCTGGATCGACGAACTCAAGGAGGGAAGCCGCATGCGCGACTACGGTTCGCTCTCCGAAGTGGCCGACCGGCTGCGCAAGACCAACCCGCGTCTGTCGGAAGAGCGGGCGCTGTTTCTCGCGGCGCACTGGTCACATCCGACTCATGACGGCCGCTATCAGATCGCGGGTGATCCGGCGCACAAGATCGTGAATCCAACGCTCTACCGGTTCGCCGAAATCGAAGCGTGCTGGAAGCGCATCGCCTGCCCCGTGTTGTGGGTGCAGGCCGACTTGACCGATGCACATCGCTGGGCGGGCGACCAGGCGGAACTCGATCGGCGCGCCCATCTCGTACGAGACGTAACCGTCGCACGAGTGCCGGACGCAGGGCATATGCTGCATCACGACCAGCCGCGCGAAGTGGCGCGCCTAATCGAGGGATTTCTACAGGCTGCGGGCTAGGGGGGTCCGTACAATACGAAGGATCATGGCCTTTTTGCACGACCTAAACGCCGACCTGCACGCGCATTCGACGGTCTCCGACGGAACCTTGGAACCCGCGGCGCTCGTGCGGCGCGCGGCCGAAAAAGGGGTCGAGCTTTTCGCCCTGACCGATCACGACGAACTAGGTGGCCTCGAGATCGCGATCGGCGCCGCCGCGACCGCCGGGTTGCGTTTTGTCCCCGGGGTGGAAGTCTCCGTCACCTACGCCGAGCAGACCGTGCATATCGTTGGCCTGGGAATCGACCCGGCGAGCGACGTGCTGAAAAAGGGCCTTGCAGACGTCCGCTCCGGGCGTATGCGCCGCGCCGAAGAGATGGCCGCGGGATTGGCTGCCCTCGGAATCGAAGGCGCGCTGGAAGGCGCCCTGGCCTATGCCGGGAACGTCGACCTGGTTTCACGCACCCACTTTGCGCGCTGGCTGGTGGCGACCGGACACTGCGCCGACGTGCGCGAGGTGTTCAACAAGTACCTCGTTGCCGGCAAGCCAGGATACGTGCCGCATCGTTGGGCGCGGCTAAGCGAAGCAATCGCGTGGATCAACGGCGCCGGCGGCGTCGCGGTGGTCGCGCATCCGGGCCGCTACAAGTTCAGTGATACCGAAGCCTGGGCGCTGTTCTCCGAATTCAAGGAAGCCGGCGGCACCGCAATCGAAGTCGCGACGTCGAATCACACCGCCGACCAGGTGAAACGTTATGCCAAGGTCGCGCGCGAGTTCGACCTCGAAGCCTCGCGCGGCAGCGACTTTCACGATCCGGCGGAATCGCACGCCGAACTTGGCCGGGTGTGCCGTCTGCCCGACTCGCTGCGTCCGGTCTGGCATCGCTTCGTTTGAGCGCGCGGTATGGCGCAGCTCTTCGCCGTCCATCCGGACAACCCGCAGGTGCGCCTGCTGCGCCAGGCGGCCCGGCTGATTGATCACGGCGCAGTCGCTGCCGTGCCCACCGACTCCTGCTATGCGCTTGCTTGCCATCTCGACGACAAGGCCGCAGTCGACCGCGTGCGCCACATTCGCCGTGTCGACGAGCGCCACAACCTGACGCTGCTCTGCCGCGACCTGACTGAAATTGCGACCTATGCACGGGTCGACAACACGCAGTACCGGCTGCTCAAGCAGGCGACGCCGGGCCCGTACACATTCATTCTCGAGGCCACGCGCGAAGTGCCGCGCCGGCTATCGCACCCGTCGCGCAAGACGATCGGGATTCGTGTGCCCGACAACAAGGTTGTGCTGGCGCTGCTCGATGTGCTCGGCCAGGCACTGATCTCCACCACGCTCATCCTGCCCGGCGATGAAATTCCGCTGTCGGATCCCTATGACATCCGAGCCCGGCTCCAGCACGACATCGATCTCATTGTCGACGGCGGTCCGAGCGGCATCGAGCCGACGACGGTGATCGATCTCACCGGCAAGGAAGCCGTGGTCGTGCGCCAGGGCCGCGGGTCTCTCGCCGCGGTCGGGCTTGACTAGTCGGTCGCTTGCTAGACTGCCGCGCCCAGTGATCCTCGTTTGTTCGTTGCGCGCGATCCTGGTTCACCTCTCGTCCAACTTCTTCCAGTCATGACCAGGGAAAGCGTCCTCTCCGGCATGCGCCCAACCGGCGCGCTGCACATCGGCCACTATCACGGTGCGCTGAAGAACTGGGTGCGGTTGCAGGAGCAATTCGACTGCTTCTACTTCGTCGCCGATTGGCATGCGCTCACCACGCACTACGAATCACCCGAGGTCCTTGGCGCGAGCGTGTGGGACATGGTGATCGACTGGTTTGCCGCCGGCATCGATCCGGACCGGTCGACCGTGTTCATCCAGTCACGCGTGCCCGAACACGCGGAGCTGTTTCTCCTGCTCGCGATGTCGACGCCGCTGGGTTGGCTCGAGCGCGTGCCGACCTACAAGGACCAGATCGAGAAGCTCAAGGACCGCGATCTGTCGACCTACGGATTCCTCGGTTATCCGCTGATGCAGGCCGCCGACATCCTGATCTATCGCGCCAGCCGCGTGCCGGTGGGCGAGGACCAGGTGCCGCACATCGAAATGACACGTGAGATCGCGCGCCGTTTCAACCACCTGTACGGCCGCGAGCCCGGCTTCGAGGCCAAGGCGCTGGACGCGGCAAAAAAACTCGGTGCGAAAGCCGCCAAACTCTACGTCGAGGCCCGCACCCGCTTTCAGGAGCAAGGCGATCGGGACGCGCTTGCCGCCGGCCGCGCGATGATCGACGAAGCGAAGAGCCTCTCGACACTCGACCGCGAACGGTTGCTCGGTTACCTGGAAGGGACGCGGCGCGCGATTCTGGTCGAGCCCGCCGCGACGCTGACCGAAACGCCGAAGCTGCCTGGCCTCGACGGCCAGAAGATGTCGAAAAGTTACGGCAACGCCATTTTGATGCGCGAGGAGCCGAAGGCACTGACGGAAAAGATCCGCCGCATGCAGACCGATCCGGCACGCGTCCGGCGCAGCGATCCGGGCGAGCCTGAGCGTTGTCCGGTGTGGCAGCTTCACCTTGCCTACTCCGACGAGGCGCGGCGGGAATGGGTGCAAAAGGGCTGCCGCACCGCCGGCATCGGTTGCCTGGAGTGCAAACAGCCCGTCATCGATGCCATGCTGGCCGAGCAGGCACCGTGGCGCGAGCGCGCCCAGCCGTTTCTCGACCGCCCGGAGCAGCTGCGCGACATCGTCGGCGACGGCTGTGCCCGCGCACGCCGGGTAGCCCAGCAGACGATGCGCGACGTGCGCGAGGCGATGGGCCTCGAGTACACGTAGCGCGCCGCGGCAGCCGCCAAGCGCAATGCACGGTGCCGAAGCCCCGTCACCCTGGGTGGCCCGCTTTGCGCATCTGATCGCTCCGGGCGCGCACGTGCTCGACGTCGCTTGCGGGGCTGGGCGCCACACGATCCTTTTTGCCGCGCGTGGCTGCAGCGTCGATGCGGTCGACCGTGACGCCGCGCTTGCGAGGTTTTTTGCCGGCCAGGCCAACGTGCGTTTCCTGCCCGCCGATATCGAAGCGGGTGCGTGGCCGTACGCGGGTCGCCAGTTTGGCGCCGTCGTCGTTACCAACTACCTGCACCGACCGCTTTTTCCGGTGCTGCGCGATGCGGTTGCAGAAAATGGTGTGTTGATCTACGAGACGTTCGCGCGCGGCAACGAAGCGTTCGGCAAACCGTCGAATCCCGCTTTCCTGCTGCAGCCACGCGAGCTGCTCGACACCTTCGCGCAAGGTTTTTCGGTCGTCGCTTACGAGGAAGGTCTGCTTGCGGAGCCGCGGCGCGCGCGCGTACAACGTTTGTGCGCGGTGCGCGGGCCCAAGGGCGAAATGGCCGAGCTAGACGGCGGCGCAAGCGACACACGCAGGTAGAATCGCCGCATTCAGAGTCACGCCGTTCCGAGTTGATCGAAGGAAGGGCCACGCAAAGATGATCAAAGGAAGCCTGGTTGCCATCGTCACCCCGATGCACGAGGACGGCTCGCTCGACCTTGACGCATACCGGCGCCTGATCGAATGGCACATTGCCGAAGGAACGCACGGCATCGTCGCAGTCGGCACGACGGGTGAATCGCCTACGGTCGACGTCGACGAACATAACGAACTCATTCGCACCGCGGTGGAGACGGTACGCAAGCGGGTGCCTGTGATCGCCGGCACCGGCGGCAACTCGACGGCGGAAGCGATCGAGCTGACGCGCTACGCGAAGAAGGTGGGCGCGGACGCAACACTGCAAGTAGTGCCGTACTACAACAAGCCGTCGCAGGAAGGGATGTTGCGGCACTTCAAGACCATCGCCGAGACGGTCGACCTTCCGGTCATCCTGTACAACGTCCCCAGTCGAACCGTTGCCGATATGGCCACCGACACGACGCTGCGGCTTGCCGCAGTGCCCGGCATCGTCGGCATCAAGGATGCGACCGGGGATCTCGCGCGCGGTGCCGACCTGTTGCGGCGTGCGCCGAAACAATTTGCCGTCTACAGCGGCAATGACGACAGCGCGCTGGCGCTGATGCTTGTCGGCGGCCACGGCGTAATTTCGGTCACCGCAAACGTCGTGCCGCGCCTGATGAGCGAGCTGGCGCGTGCCGCGCTCGACGGCAACCTTGCGCGCGCGCGTGAGATCAACAATCAGCTGCTGCCGCTGCACTTCAAGCTGTTTGTCGAGCCCAATCCGACTGCGGTGAAATGGGCGCTGCAACGGATCGGCCGCACCGGCGGCGGCATCCGATTGCCGCTGGTTCCACTCGGGGCCGCGGCACAACAGATCGTCGAGGCGGCACTAAAAGAAGCTGGCGTACTCGGCTAGCGAGTACCGCGGGCTGATCAGGGAGAAAGCGGATGTTGTGGGTTCTACGTTGCCCGGTGTGGCGACAGGGTCGGTTTGTGGTTGCTTCGATCGCGGCTCTCACATGTCTTGTGGCCTGTGGAAGCATCGAGATGTCGGACAGGATCGACTACCGCACCGCCGCCCCGCCGAAGCCACTCGACATCCCGCCCGACCTTTCGCAACTGCCCAAGGACGACCGGTACCAGGTGCCGAGCGCCAACGCCGCGGCAGCGGCAAAGGGACAGCAGGCAGCCACGCCCGCCGCTGGCAACGTTGTGCCCGCGGTCTCGATCGCTCGCATGGAACGCGACGGCACGCAGCGCTGGCTCGCGGTCGATCAGCCGCCCGAACAGGTCATCGACCAGGTGCGCGAGCTGTTCAAGGCGGTCGGACTGGGCATTGACCGTGACGATCCGAACCTGGGAATCATCGAGACCGTATGGGCGGAAAATCACGCGCGGCTTCCGCTCGACTTCCTGCGCCGAATCGTCGGCAAGGCATTCGATTCAGTTTATTCGACCAGCGAACTCGACAAGTACCGCGCACGCATTGAGCGCACGGCTGCCAATACGTCGGAAGTTTTCATAAGCCATCGTGGCATGGCTGAGGTCTACACCAACACCCAGCATGACCAGACCATCTGGCAATTGCGCCCGAGCGAGCCTGAACTAGAGGCGGAGCTCCTGCGCCGGTTGCAGCTGCGCTTCCTGCCTGCTGCGACGACGGCGGCAGCGGCATCAACAGCGCCGGCCGAGGCGCGTGCGGCGCCGCAGCCGCAGAACGCGCGTTTTGTGCCCGGTTCGGGCGCCGCCGAGGCGAAGGTCCTGATCGACGAGCCCTTTGATCGTGCCTGGCGCCGCGTGGGCCTGGCGCTCGACCGCGGTGGTTTCACGGTCGAGGATCGCGATCGCACCAAGGGTCTTTATTTCGTGCGTTACCTCGATCCGGAATACGAGGCGAAGATGCGCGATAAACAAGGATTTTTCTCGCGCGTCTTCGGCCGCGATCCCAAGATCGATGCGCAGCAGTTCCGCATCGTCGTCGCCGCCAACGCCGGCAACGGCACCGACGTGAGCGTGCAGGACAAGGAAGGCAAGCCGGACGCAAGCGCGACCGGGAGCAAGATCCTGGCGCAGATCACCGAACAGATGCGCTGAGGGGAAAACCTACGTGCTGCGTTTCTGCTGCCTCGGCTCCGGCAGCGAAGGTAACGCGCTCGTCATCGAGGCGGTCGACGGGCTGTGGCCGACCCGGATTCTTGTCGACAATGGTTTTAACCTGCGCCAACTCAGGCGCCGCCTCGCTCGCGCGGGGCTTGCCATCGACGCGATCGACGCGATCGTCATCACCCACGAACACAGCGATCACGCAGGCGGCGTCGCGGCACTTGCACGCCGGCGTCGCATTCCGGTCTACGCCACCGCTGGCACGGCGCGCGCGTGTGGACTCACCCAGCGCGGTTGCGACTGGCGCCCACTGAAGGATGGCCACACCGTTGGCGTCGGCGGCGTTGCGGTGCGACCGTACGCGGTTCCGCATGACGCGGCTGAACCGGTGCAGTTCGTATTTTCAGACGGCGCGGTGAAGCTCGGCCTGTTGACCGATATCGGCTCCGTTACCGATGGCGTAGTGGCAGCGCTATCGGGCGTGCGTGTTTTTATTCTCGAGTGCAACCACGATGCGGACATGCTGCGCACGGGACCGTATCCCTACTTCCTTAAGACGCGCATCAGTGGTGATCACGGCCACCTGTCGAACGCACAGGCGGCGGAGTTGCTTGCGCGGGTCGATCGACGCGCGCTGCAATCGGTGATCGCGGCCCACTTGAGTCGCAGCAACAACCGGCCTGCGCTGGCCCGCGCCGCGCTGGCACGCGTGCTGAGGTGCGGCGATTCCGAGGTCGCGGTTGCAGACCAGGACGACGGACTGAGCTGGCGCGCCGTCTGAGCGAACCGCAAAAAACAAAAGGGCCGACAAATGCCGGCCCCTCCTTTTTTGCGCGTACGTCTTACTTCTTGGTTTCGTCTTTCTTTTCTTCCATGGGTGGCGCTGCCGGTGCGGCAGGCGCCGGCGCCGGCGCGGCGGCCGGCGGAGGCGGTGCCGACGCTGGAGCAGGACCCTGCTTGCCGCAAGCAGCGAGCACGGCGACGGTCATCGAGGCGAAAAGCAGCGACTTTTTCATTGTGGGGTTTCCTCTTCAGGGGGGATCAGAGTTCGAGGTTGCCGGCGAAACGGGGGCGCCAAGAGCCTCCTTGCGGGGGGATCGGCGAGCCAGCTACCTCTGAAACGATTATAGCCAGCGAAGGTGCCGACACCGGGCCCTGACGACCGCGCTGATGCTTACAACCCCAGTGGCTCGACAGGCAAATTATGTGCCCCAGCTTCCCAGCGCCGATCGAAAGCTGTCACCAGCGGTTGTGCCCGCGGTTCGCTGTTGAACCAGATTTCACCCACCGCGTGCGGGGACCGACTGAGTACGAGAACGTGAGCAGCGTCGGCAATAAGAGCCGTGTCTTCTCCGACCGGATCATCCGTGATTGCACGCCTGATCTCGATGGCATGAGCCAGTTGACGCTGCAGCAGCCTCAGGCGCGCGGCGTGAGTCTCGAGCCAATTCGTTTCGTCCAGCAATAGCCGCACGTGCGCATAAGGCGAGCCGTGCAGGAACGCATGCAACGCTTCGGTGGTCCCTGTCTGCGACAGGTCGAATACCGAAAGATCGTGATGCAGGCAACGGACCTCGCGCCGCGCGCGCCGCAGTATTTCCAGCACCGCCGGAACGATGTCCGAGCGTGAGTGCAACAAGACCCGTTGCGGGCGCGTGTCGTCTGCGGGTAGTTCGAGCATCTCTTCAGGATAGATGAAGCCAGCCGGCGCCGTACCAGGATACGAGCTCGTTCCATGTCGCGGCACCGAGCGACGCCACCTGCGCGGGAGCCAGCGTGCGACGGTCGGCGAGAGCATGCATGAGCGTTCGGTCCATGGCGGCGGTGTGGAACACTTCGCCGTTGATTGCAATCGCTGCGCCCGAATACAGCATGCGCGTGCGCCGGTCGAGCTGCAATCCCCCGCGCCTGCTCAGATCGCGCAGTTCGCACGCTGACAGAATGCGGCGCGGCCGCGCGAACACGATGTGTGCTTTGGGTTCGGTGAGAAACGTCAGGAGCAGGTTGCGCGCATCTGCACGCGACGGTGGCGCGCGCAAGAGCGCCGCAAACGTCGCATCGATGAACGTGTGCGGCAGACGAGCCGGCCGACGCGTCGGCGCCGCGCCACGATCTGCGTAGCGGCCATCCTGCATCGGGCGCGCGGCCAGCGTGTCGAACCACGGCTCGAGCAGCTCGCGCCATGCGGGCGCACGAAATCCGATCGAGCACGTCAAACATGCGCCGCCCACCGCCGTGCCCTCGTGCGCCACGCCCGGCGGCAGGTAAAGCAGGTCACCTGCCTCGAGGACCCAGTCCTGCTCAGGCTTGAAGCGGCGCAAAACCTTGAGCGGCAGACCGGGCAAAAAATCGCCGGCATTTCCTTTGCCGATGCGCCAGCGACGCCGGCCCTGGGCCTGCAGCAGGAAAACGTCGTAGTCGTCGACATGCGGGCCGACACCGCCATCGTCGCTGGCGTAACTGATCATCAGATCATCGAGGCGCGCATCTGCAATGAAGCGGAAACGCGCCAACAGATCGGCCGCGCGATCGTCGTGCAGATCTACACCCTGGACCAACAGCGTCCATCCGGGTTTGCCTAGCGGCGGAATGCGGCGTCGTGCGATCGGGCCCGGCTGCATGCGCCAGCCGTCGAAGGCGGTGACCAGACGCGACTCGACTTCTTCACGCCCCGCGAGTGCAAACAGCGACGACGCGGCAAGCGGCGTCTCGAAATCCGGCAACGCGTTGCGTATCAAGAGTAGGCGCCGCTGCCAGTACCGGCGCATGAACTGCGCCACTGGCATGGTGCCGAGGTGGGTTAGCGGGACGATCGCCACGAGTGCGAGAATAACGGCAGTGGAGCACAGCTTGAAGATCACCATCGGCACCCTCGTCAGCCTCGACGTCAAGATGTACGACGCGCAGGGCAACCTGTTGGAAGAATCGACGGATCCGCTTGTCTATCTGCACGGCGCCGGCGACATCTTTCCAGCCATCGAGCGCGCGCTTGAGGCGCAGGAGGCAGGCTTCGAAATCTCGCTGCAGCTCGAGCCGAACGAAGCGTTCGGTGATGACGATCCGGGGCTGCTGCGTCTGGTTCCGCGTGCCAGCCTCGGGTCGCACGTCGCTATCGGGGTCAAGCTCGAGGGTGTGCCCGGCCAGGAGAACGATGGCCGCATCTACACCGTCACCGATCTCACCGACACGATCGCCGTGCTTGACGGCAATCATCCGCTGGCCGGGCGCGCGTTGCGCTTCGCCATCAAGGTGCTTGCGGTCGAGGAGGCGGGCGAAGACGAACTGGCGCAGG
>DASQAE010000638.1:0-5363 GCA_035635915.1 Burkholderiaceae bacterium
ATGCGGGATGCACCTGGCCCAACTCCGGTACACGCGTGACGGCTTCCGCGATCTTGTCCGTGCGCACGACCCACGTGAGTAGCTGCGGCGACTCGGCGAGACGTGCCTGCAGGTCGCTTGAATCGAGGCCGAACCACCGCGGCCGCGCAGGAGGCGGTGCGTCGGGATCGATCGCGATCAACTCGAAGAAACTACCGGGGCCAAGCCGCAACAGGCGGTTGTGCGTGCCCATCAGCGTGTGTTTGCCGCCGGGCTGTGGCTCGATACCGAGACGATCCACGACCCAGGCGGCGCCCTGGTCGAGATCCTTGCAGGCGACGACGAGATGATCGAGTTCGCAGCGCATTGCTCGGGAAGTGCCTCTAACGGCCCGTAAGCTCTCCGGCGTAGCGGGCCAGCGAACGGTTGTAGCGCGGAAGATAAAGCGCGAGCGCTGCAACGCTCATTGCCACTGCTTCGCGCTCGCGACCGAGGTCGGCGAGCGCCAGCGCGAGAAATGCCCGCACCGCGCCGTCGAGTTCGTCGCTGGTGGCGTCGAGTTCTGCGCTCAGCAGTTCGGCCGCCTGCCCGGCATCACCCAGATTGCGCAGCGAACTTGCCATCTGAATCACGGCTCTGCGACGGCGTAGGCCGCTCAAACCCGCCGCCAGCGCTGCCCGGTAGAGCGGAACCGCGAGACGAGAATTGCCGGTGGAGTCGCGCGCCGAGCCGCGTTCGAAGTGTCCGATCGCGCTATCGGGCGGCAGTTCGCCCACCAGGAGGTCGAGACGAGCGACAAACTCCTCGGGGGCGTAAGTTTCGATCGCCTGCCAAAGATCTGCGACCCGTGCCTCCCATGCTGCGTCCGGGCTGTCCATAGTGAGAGTCCAGGTGCTTTATACCCGGTGCGGCACGCGGCGCGGATAAAATCGCCTGACAGTGTGCCGGAGGAGGCATGTCGAAACGAACATCGTTGCCAAACGATGCGGTGAGCATTTTGAAGCTCGCCGCTCGGTCGATGTTCGACCTGTTCGCCAATGCTGCACAGGGCATGCTGCTGGTCGACCGCACCGGCCGCGTGGTCTGGATCAACGACGCGTACAAACGTTTCCTGCCGGCGCTCGGGTTTGAAAGCGAGCAGGACTTCCTCGGCAAGCCGGTGGAAGAAGTGGTGCAGAACACCTTGATGCACAAGGTGTTGGAGACCGGCAAGCCGATCCTGATCGACCTGCTGACCAACAAGGCCGGCACCTTTGTCGTGAGCCGTATTCCCTTGCGCGACGACCATGGCGAAGTGATCGGCGCGCTCGGCATGGTGTTGTTCGATCATCCCGAGACAACGCTGCAACCGCTGATCGGCAAATTCGCGCGGCTGCAGCGCGATCTGGACGATGCACGGCGCGAGCTGGCCGCGCAACGTCGGCCCAAGTACACGTTCGCGAGTTTCATCGGCGCAAGCCCGGCCACCGTCGAGGTCAAGCGCCAGGCGCGGCGCGCGGCGGCAACCGAGTCCACGGTGCTGCTGCTCGGCGAAACCGGCACGGGCAAGGAATTGCTCGCGCATGCGATTCACGCGGCATCGACGCGTGCCGACAAGCCATTTATCGGCATCAATCTGGCGGCGGTGCCCGATACGCTGATCGAGGCCGAGTTCTTCGGCGTGGCACCCGGTGCGTTCACCGGCGCCGACCGCAGGCAACGGGAAGGCAAGTTCAAGCTTGCCGACGGCGGCACGCTGTTCCTGGATGAAATCGGCGACATGCCGCTTGCGCTGCAAGCCAAGCTGCTGCGTGCGTTGCAGGAGCAGGAGATCGAGGCGCTCGGCTCGAACGAAGTGGTCAAGATCGACGTGCGCGTGATCGCCGCGACCAGTCGCGACTTGCAGGCGCTGGTGGATGCGGGCAGTTTTCGCGCCGATCTTTTTTATCGCCTGAACGTGCTGCCGATCCGCGTACCCGGCCTGCGCGAGCGGCTTGCGGACCTGGATGCGTTGACCGAGTCGCTGCTCGAGCAGATCGCGACCCGTAGCGGCATGCCGCTACGCGAACTGACGCCCGCGGCCCTGCAATTGCTTGCCACCCACGACTGGCCCGGCAACGTGCGCGAGTTGCGCAACGCACTCGAGCAGGGGGCGATGCTGACCGACAAGATCCGCCTCGATGCCGGCGATTTCACCAACATCCTGCATGCCGCGCTGCGCCGGCACTCGCACGAAGCAGCACAAGCAAGGACTCAACCGTCCTCGCCACTGCCGCAGCGGATCGCAGAGCTGGAGCGCGAGTCGATCCGATCCGCGCTCGCCGCCACTGGAGGCAACAAGGTTTCGGCGGCGAAACTGCTCGGCATCTCGCGCGCGACCCTGTATGAAAAACTCGCCGCCATGCGCGGTGTGCCGCCGGAGATCTCGTAGTCGAAGCGCCGCATTGATGTCTTGAACCCGGACATCTGTCCGGACACCGGACACTTGGCAGCTGAAGGCGCAACACGCGCCGAGCCCGCGCACTCATCGAATCAACGCGTTGCAACGGCGACGTGTTTTGGCACGCTCCTTGCGCCCTGCTTCGCCGAGCGCTCCGGCCGCGCACGCCGGCGCCGACCCCAACGAGGAGACAGTAATGAAGCGTCTGCACAGGTGGCTTGCCGCCGCGGCTCTGCTCGCGACCGGCGGGCTGGCTTTCGCGCAAGGCAAGGAAATCAGGATCGCGCACGTCTACGACAAGACCGGTCCACTCGAGGCGTACGCGAAACAAACGCAGGCGGGCTTCACGCTCGGGTTGGAGTACGCGACCGGCGGCAAGATGGAGGTGGCGGGCAAGAAGCTGGTCGTGATCGAACGCGATAGCCAGGGCAAGCCGGATATCGGCAAGAGCCAGCTCGCCGCGGCATACGGCGACGACAAGGCCGATATCGCAGTCGGTCCCACGTCGTCGGGCGTCGCGCTGGCGATGCTGCCGGTCGCGGAGGAATACAAGAAGGTGCTGCTGGTCGAGCCGGCAGTGGCCGATTCGATCACCGGCGACAAATGGAATCGCTACATCTTTCGCACCGGCCGCAACTCATCGCAGGACGCGATCTCCAACGCGGTCGCGCTGGACAAGCCAAATGTGAGTATCGCCACGCTGGCGCAGGACTACGCGTTCGGGCGCGACGGCATAAAGGCGTTCAAGGATGCACTGAAGACCGCGAAGATCGTGCATGAGGAATACCTGCCCACCACCACTACCGACTTCACCGCGGGCGCGCAACGTCTGATCGACGCGCTCAAGGACAAGCCGGGGCGCAAGATGATCTTCATCATCTGGGCTGGTGCGGGCAATCCGTTCAAGATCACCGACCTCGATCTGAAACGTTACGGCATCGAGATCGCCACCGGCGGCAACATCCTGCCCGCGATGGCCGCCTACAAGCAGCTGCCCGGCATGGAAGGCGCAACCTATTACTACTACGAGATTCCGAAGAATCCCGCCAACCAATGGCTGGTGACCGAACACCAGAAACGCTTCAACGCGCCGCCGGATTTTTTCACCGCGGGCGGCATGGCGGCGGCGATGGCGATCGTCGAAACCCTGAAGAAAACCAGCGGCGATACCGACACCGAGAAGCTGATCGGCACGATGGAAGGGCTGAGCTTCGACACGCCGAAGGGAAAGATGACGTTCCGCAAGGAAGATCACCAGGCGATGCAGAGCATGTTCCACTTCAAGATCAAGGTGGATCCTGCCGTGGCCTGGGGCATTCCGGAGCTGATCGCGGAGATCAAGCCGGAGCAGATGAACGTGCCGGTCAGGAATAAGAGGTAGACCGAGCACTTCGCGCCCCCACCCTCACCCTCCCCCGCAGGCGGGGGAGGGAACGGCTCCCTCTCCTGCGAAGCGGGGGAGGGCTGGGTGGGGGGCCGCATGGCACAGACCTCGCATGCTCGCAACCCGCGCCCTCACCATCCGCTTCGGCGGACACGTTGCAGTCAACGACGTGTCGTGCTCCTTTGCGCCTGGCTCGCTCACCGCGATCGTCGGGCCCAATGGCGCGGGCAAGACCACCTACTTCAATCTGATTTCGGGCCAGCTCCGGGCGAGCAGCGGCCGCGTGCTGCTTGACGACGAAGACATCACCAACCTGCCCGCGCCGCTGCGCACGCAGCGCGGCCTGGGGCGGGCGTTCCAGCTCACGCAGTTGTTTCCGAATCTCTCGGTGCTGGAGAACGTGCGCCTCGCGGTGCAGGCGCGGCGCAAGGGCGCGGCGCTGCATTTCATGTCGATCTGGAGCGACCACCACGACTGGACCCGGCAAGCCGAAGCGCTGCTGGACCTCGTGCGCTTGGCCGATCGACGCCACGTACCGGCAAGCAGCCTGCCGCACGGCGATCAACGCAAGCTCGAGGTCGCGATCCTGATGGCGCTCGAACCGCGGGTCTACATGTTCGACGAACCGACCGCGGGCATGAGCGTCGACGAGGTGCCGGTCATCCTCGATCTCATTCGCGCACTCAAGGCGCAGAAGGACAAAACGATCCTGCTGGTCGAGCACAAGATGGACGTGGTGCGCGAACTTTCGGATCGCATCATCGTGCTGCATAACGGGCAGCTCGTCGCCGAGGGCGACCCGGCCGAGGTGATCGCATCGCCGGTGGTGCAGCAGGCGTATCTCGGCACCGCACCGGTGACGGAGGACGCATGAACGACGCGTTGCTCGAGCTCGCGGGCGTGCACACCCATATCGGCGCGTATCACGTTCTGCACGGCGTGGAGTTCGACGTGCCGCGCGGCCAGCTCACGATGCTGCTCGGTCGCAACGGCGCCGGCAAGACGACCTGCCTGCGCACGATCATGGGGTTGTGGCAGGCGTCGAGCGGCAGGATCACGTTCGACGGTGCCGCGATCGGCGGACCGGGTACCGGACTCACGACGCCCGAGATTGCGCGCGCCGGCATCGCGTACGTGCCCGAGAACATGGGCATCTTCAGCGTCCTCACCGTGCGCGAAAACCTCGTGCTCGCCGCGCGCAACGCGCGCACGGCCGAGGAGATCGACGCGAAACGGTTGGATTGGATTTTCAGCCTTTTCCCGGCGCTCAAGAAGTTCTGGCTTTATCCCGCGGGCAAATTGTCCGGCGGCCAGAAGCAGATGCTGGCGGTGGCGCGCGCGATCGTCGAACCACGCAAGCTGCTGCTGATCGACGAACCGAGCAAGGGACTCGCGCCCGCGATCATCCAGAACATGATCGCGGCGCTGCGTGAGCTCAAGAGCACTCAGACAACCGTGCTGCTGGTCGAGCAGAACTTCAATGTGGCGCGCCAACTCGGCGACACGGTGGCGGTGATGGACGATGGCCGCATCGTTCACCGCGGCTCGATGGCAGAACTCGCCTCCGACGCAGCGCTGCAG
>DASQAE010000639.1:0-3005 GCA_035635915.1 Burkholderiaceae bacterium
AAGCGGCTGCGCGGGCGCGCAAAGCAGCTCTTGCCGCACACCCCCAGCCCGATGTCACCAGCAGTTCCGATAGTCCTCCGACGGCGCAAGACCCGTCGGAAACGAGCTGACGTTAGAAGCAACCCTAGCTAGGAAGCGCCCGCACTGGCGTGCGGCGTCCGTGCCCGGTACTCTGAAACAATTGAGAAACTGAAAAATGATCCGCGCCTCCGACCTCCCCAACGCCGCACTTTGGGC
Organism: Burkholderiaceae bacterium; assembly: GCA_035635915.1. GTDB lineage: Bacteria > Pseudomonadota > Gammaproteobacteria > Burkholderiales > Burkholderiaceae_F > JAKANT01. The sequence goes on from DASQAE010000639.1 coordinate 238, forward strand.
TGCCCGACCGGCGACTACCGCGCCGCGCAATGACGCGCGCGATGCGTCGAACTGGTTCGAGGGGTCGACCGCGGACGCCCGCATCTCGGGTGACCTGAACCCGGCGGCACGCGGGTTGAGCGTTGCCCAGCATGCAAGCCTCATCCTCGCCCATCTGCGCGGCGAATAAGCGAAGGCATTGACTCGTGGCAGTGACGCTGTTGCTTGAGCCGCGTTGGGCACTTGCCGCCCAGGCGCTGGTTGATGGATGCATCGACCTGCCGAACGATGAAGACCGCGTGGCGTTGCTCGCCGCGGTTTGCGAAGGTCTCGGCGACGAGCTTTATCCTGCGTTCCTGCGTGTGCTTTCGCTGGTCGGCCAGCACGGTGACCACGCGGCACGAGCCGCCGTCGCGGAAACTCTGGTGCACGCGTTACGCACCGGCCGTCTCCCAAGCGGGCGCCGTAGCGCCTGGGGTGCCGGCGCACAGCTGCCGTCAGAAGGCGCTTTCGGCAGCAAACGCAGCCTTGGGCCGCTCGAATATCTCTGCGCGTGGCACGCCCAAGCCGACGCTGCCGAGGCGCTGACGGCCGAACAGTTCTACGCCGCGGCGTGCGCGCTGATGGACCTGATCTCAGCCAGCAAAGAAGCGCGGCTGCTCTACTGCGAAAAACTGCTCGCCGACGTGAACGATCCACTCGCAGGCGCGCTCACGCGCCAGACGCGCGAGGCGCTGCGCGCGCTGGCCACCGCGTGGGCCGAAGGTGCAGCGGCGTCGGATGCCAGCACCCGTTTCCTCTCCGCCCTGCCTGCCGCCTCTGCACGCTCACTGTCGTCACTGCTCGGGCAAGCCGCATATCCGGCGCGTTGAGGTCCAGCGGTATTCGGCCCCACCCCAGCCCTCCCCCGCTTCGCAGGGGAGGGAGCGGTCCTGTCCCCCGCCTGCGGGGGAGGGTCAGGGCGGGGGCGGAACAGACGCAAGTGCTCGCTCGCGCAACTCCCGCTTTTGTACTTTGCCATTCGCATTACGCGGTAGCGGTGTTTCGCTGAGCGTCCATGTCTCCGGCACCTTGTAGTCCGACAAACGTTCGGCGCAAAACGCCTGCAGCACCGCCGCTTCGACACCCGGCGTGCGCAAGACGACGAAAGCATGCACGCGTTCGCCGAGTACCGGACACGGTTTGCCCACGATCGCCGCTTCCAGCACCGCCGGATGCTGCGCAAGCACCGCCTCGACTTCACTCGAATAAACCTTGTAGCCGCCGCGATTGATCACGTCCTTCAACCGGTCGAGCACCTGCAGAAAACCTTCGCCGTCGAGCCGACCGAGATCACCCGAGTGCCACCACCCATCGGTGATCGCTGCGGCGGTCGCGGCTTCGTTGGCCCAATAACCGCCCACCACCATCGGACCGCGAATCCAGATCTCGCCGGTTTCGCCCGGTGCAAGTTCACGCCCATCGGCATCGACGATCTTCACTTCAGCGCACGGCACCGGCCTGCCGACGCAATCGGAACGTGTCGCGGTCTCGCTCGGCGGCATGATGGTTGTCGGCGACGTGGTCTCTGTCGCGCCGTAGGCGTTCATCAGCATCAGGTTTGGCAGCTGCTGCGCCAATGCCGCGATCGTTGCGGGCGGCATCGGCGCGCCGCCGTAGGCACCCAGGCGCCAGCGCGACAAATCGCGCGCGGCAAGATCGCCTTGCAACAAGCAGAGCGTGTACATCGCCGGCACCATGATCGTGTGCGTGATGCCCTCTCGCTGCGCAAGTTCGAGGAACGCCGGTGCCTTGAACGCCTCCATCAGCACCAAGGTGCCGGCACAACGCGCCAGCGTGTAGAGCTGTGCGACCAGCCCGGTGACGTGCGACAACGGCACCGCCACCATGCTGCGCTCGCCCAGTCCCAGCGCCATGCAGACTTCGTAGTGCAGCGTCGAATGCACGATGTTGAAGTGGGAGATCATGGCGCCCTTCGGCCGCCCCGTCGTGCCCGAGGTGTACAGAATTACGGCGGTGTCTTCTTCGTCGACCACGGCCGGCGGTGGAGGTCGTGCCGCCCTCGCCACCAGAGTGTGGTAGGCGACACATCCCGGCTGCGGCGAGAGGCTCACGCGCAACCGCAGTTGCGGCGCCTCGCCCGCGCGCGGCAACCGATCGACCAGATCGTCCTCGACGAACACGCCGGCGGCGCCACAGTTTTGCAACGCGTAAACCACTTCGGGCTGCTGCGAACGGATGCTCAAGGGCACAACGACAGCACCCAGCCGCGCCAGTGCGAACGTCGCAACGACGAACTCGATCCGATTGCCCAGCAACAAAGCGATCCGATCGCCGCAGCCGATGCCATGAGCCGCCAGGCCGGCAGTGAGCACACGGGCGCGCCGTTCCAGTTCGCGCCAGCTCAATCGTTCGCTGGCGGCGATCACCGCATCTCCGTCCGGCTGGCGCGCAACCGCCGCTTCGAGCAACGCGTACACGCTGCGTGGCCGAAAAGCAAAACAGCGCACCCGGCGGCGATCGGGGTAGTGGACCTCGTCGCGGATCGCGGGAACCGGCGCAAGCCAGGCGGCCGTCATCGATTCCTCACGCGGTGGCGGTTTCGGTCGGCGCGTTGGCGCCGCGCTCGATCACGTACTGGTGGTCGAACAGCGAACGCGCGTGATGAGCATCCGATTGCGAGATCACCACCGCCAGCGACGTGCCCTTGAGTGCGTGGATCACGCCGGCCAGGCGCTGCGCCAGCGCGGGCGCGACGCCTTCGAACGGTTCGTCGAGCAGCAGCAGGC
>DASQAE010000640.1:0-3317 GCA_035635915.1 Burkholderiaceae bacterium
CGCCGCGGCGGTGCCGCCATAACAAACCGCGACCGCGCCGAACGTTGCAAACAATTCCAGGGCGCGCGGCGGCCGATGCGGCGGCGCGAGCGCAAGTCGGTTCACCTGCTTCCCCTCTTGCGCCCGCGCCTGGCTTCGGACATCAGAACGCCGCGGGCGCAACAGGCGGCAACTGTACGGGATAATCGAGCCCACCAAGCAGCCCGCGCGGGTGTTACTCGATCGGAAGCTGCGCCCGTGCCGGGCAGCAAACGTCAGTCGCACCCATGACCCGCAAACACAAGGCGGAGACAATCGATCCGATGGCACCCGCAACAACTTATTCCGTTACCGAACATATCGCTCTCAAACGCGTGGGCGCCCTCGCGGCCTCGCCATGCGGCCGCTGGCTGGCCGTCGTCGCGCAGCGACTCGATCTCGACGCCGCCAAGTACGTGTCCGATCTTTGGCGCGTGCCCACCGATGGCGGGCCGGCAGTCCAGCTCACGCGCGGCGAGTCGCGCGACACCGCGCCGTGTTTTCGTCGCGACGGGGGGTTGGGGTTCCTTTCCAACCGCCGTCCGAACGAACTCAAACCCGACGAGGAAGCGGAAAAACGCATGCAGGTGTGGCTGCTTCCGGCCGACGGCGGCGAGGCACGCCAGATTACCGACGAGCCCCTCGGCGTCGACGCGTTCGAATTCGCGGCTCATGCCGATCGCTTGCTGTTGTTTGCGCCCGTGCTGCCCGGCGTGCCGTTCGAGCAGCAGCGCGAGACCGCGACGCGGCAAGGAAAAAACGGTCCGAACGCGCGCCATTTCGTGCGCCAGCCGGTGCGCCACTGGGATCACTGGCTGCACCAGAATCCTGATCGTCCGAACGTGCATGTGATCGCTTGCGACGAAAACGGCGGCGCGCGTGTCGATCTGACACAGCAGGCCCAACGCGAGTTTTCGATCGAGCCCGAGCTCGCGGTGAGCGACGACGGCCGCCACGCCGTCGTGACGCGGCGCACGACCGGCAAGGACCGCATCGACGACGTCTCGCTTCTTTTGTTCGAACTCGCCGGCGGCACCAGCCGCGTGCTGGCGCATGCCGATGCCACCGCGTTCGGCACGCTGCGCTTTTCGCCCGATGGCAGGACCCTCGCGGCCTCGCGCGAAATGCGCTCTCCCAAAGGCGTACGCGCGACGCTGTCGCTGATCGACATCGCCAGTGGCGCCATGCACGATGTTGCGACCGCGTGGGATCGCTGGGCTGAGCCCGGCGCGTGGAGCATCGACGGCAAGCGCCTGTTCGTAACCGCGGACGATCAGTGCGACGTGCCGATTTTTTCGGTCCACCTCGCGTCGCACGCGGTCGAGCGGCTGACCAGCACGGCGAGCGGCGGCGCGCACGCACAACTCGCGGTGCTCAGCGACGGTCGCATTGCCTGCGCGCGCTCGACCCTGCTCGATGCGCCGGAGTGTCATGTGCTCGAGGCGCAACCGGGCAGCACGCCGCAACCGCTTGCGCGGCTGTCCGGTCTTGCGCCCGCGAGCGAGTGGGCGGAGATCGAACGCTTCACCGTACCCTCGACCGACGGCGTGCCGATCCACAGCCTGATCGCGAAGCCAAAAGGCACGCGAGGCAAGAAGCTGCCCACATTGTTGTGGATCCACGGCGGCCCGGTCGGCATGAGCGCCGATGGCTGGCACTGGCGGTGGAATCCGCTGCTGGCCGTGGCGCAAGGTTATGCGGTGGTGCAGCCGAATCCGCGCGGCTCGACCGGCTTCGGGCAGAAGTTCGTCGATGGCATCTGGGGCAACACCTGGGGCGCGCAGTGTTTCGAGGATCTGATGGCGGTGACCGACGCGCTCGAGAAACGACCGGACATCGACGCGTCGCGCGTGATGGCGATGGGTGGCAGCTTCGGCGGCTACATGACCAATTGGATCGGTACTCAGACCAATCGCTTCAAGTGCCTGATCACGCATGCCAGCATCGTCGCCATGTCGACGTTCACGGGCGTGACCGATCATCCGGGGTGGTGGTACCTGGAGATGGGCGGCGAGAATCCGTACGCCAATCCCGAACGGTTCGACCGTTATTCACCCTGGAAGTACATCACGCGCTGGAAGACGCCGGCCCTGATCATCCATGGTGAGCTGGACTATCGCTGCCCGGTGAGCGAAGGGTTGATGCTGTTCGAAGCGCTGCAGTACCACGGCGTGCCAAGCGAACTGCTCGTCTTCCCGGACGAGAATCATTGGATCCTCAAGCCGAACAATATTGTCGCGTGGTACACGAACGTGCTCGAATTCATTCGCCGGCACATGGGGTGAGACCGGAGCGGCGCGCGTGAGCGAGTTCGTCGATTCCCAGGCCGTGCGCGAGTACCTGCTCGGTTTGCAAGAGCGCATCGTGCTGCGGTTGGAAACGCTTGCCGGCCACCCCTTCAAGTACGACGCGTGGGAAAAACCGGCCGACGCAACGCTGGGCGGCGGTGGACTGACTCGCATCATCGAAGGCTCGGCGTTGCTCGAGCGCGGCGGCGTCGGTTTTTCGCACGTCACCGGCAAACAGCTGCCGCCGTCGGCGTCCGCGCAGCGGCCCGAACTGACGGGGCGCGGCTTCGAAGCCATAGGCGTGTCCCTGGTGCTGCATCCACGCAACCCGCACGTGCCGACCGTGCACATGAATGTGCGGTTCTTCATCGCGCGCCACCAGGACGATCGGCCCGAGAACGCGCCCGTATGGTGGTTCGGAGGCGGCATGGATCTGACGCCCTACTACGCGCAGGAAGAGGATGCACGTCACTTCCATGCGCGCTGCAAGGGCGCGTTGGCGCCGTTCGGCGCGGCGTATCACCCGCGCTTCAAGAAGTGGTGCGACGAATACTTCTTCTTGCGCCATCGCGGCGAAGCACGCGGCATCGGTGGCGTGTTCTTCGACGATTTCAACGAACTCGGCTTCGAACGAAGTTTCGCGCTGCTGCGCTCCGTCGGTGATGCGTTCCTCGACGCCTATGTGCCGATCGTCGAGCGCAATCAGGCGCGTGCCTTCGGTGAACGCGAGCGCAGTTTCCAGGCCTACCGGCGCGGCCGCTACGTGGAGTTCAATCTGGTCTACGACCGCGGCACGCTCTTCGGCCTGCAATCCGGCGGGCGCGCAGAATCGATCCTGATGTCGCTGCCGCCCGTGGTGGCGTGGCGCTACGACTGGCGCCCGGAGCCGGGTTCGCCGGAAGCAAAGCTCTACACCGACTTCCTGCCGCCGCGGGATTGGGTCTGACTGCTTTGGCCATTGAAACAAACGCCTGCATCGGCCTTCTTGGCGGGACGTTCGATCCTATCCAC
>DASQAE010000641.1:0-3657 GCA_035635915.1 Burkholderiaceae bacterium
ATCCGCGCGCTCAACCCCGACGTACTGACGCTCGACATCGAAATGCCCAAGATGGACGGGCTGGATTTTCTCGAGCGCCTGATGCGCCTGCGCCCGACGCCGGTGGTCATGGTCTCGACGCTTACCGAGCGCGGTGCTGAAGTGACCCTGCGGGCACTGGAATTGGGCGCCGTCGACTTCATCGCCAAACCGAAGCTCGGCATTGCTAGCGGGCTGGGCGCGCTTGGTCACGATATCTGCGAAAAGATCCGCGTTGCCGCTCGTGCGCGCATGCGCAGGCACGTCAACGCCCCAGCGGTCCACGCCCCGGGCGCGGAGCACAAGCCCGCACAATCAAACTTTTCACGGGTCTCGACGGAAAAGCTCATCGTCATCGGCGCCTCGACCGGCGGCACTGAAGCCATCCGCGAAGTGCTGCAGCAGTTGCCTGCGGACGCGCCGGCGGTCCTGATCACGCAGCACATGCCCGCAGGGTTCACGCGCAGTTTCGCGACCCGCCTAAACGGGCTATGCCGGATCACGGTTTCCGAGGCGGTCGACGGCGAGCGCGTCCTTCCAGGACACGCTTACATCGCGCCCGGCGATCGGCATCTGCGGCTCGCCAAAAGCGGGGCGAACTACCTGGTCGCGCTCGACGATGGAGCGCCGGTGAATCGCCATCGGCCCTCGGTCGAGGTGTTGTTCAAATCCGTCGCCGCACTCGCGGGTCCGAACGCGCTTGGTGTGATGCTGACCGGCATGGGCAGCGATGGCGCCAAAGCGATGCTGGAGATGAAGAACGCGGGCAGCTTCAACATCGCGCAGGACGAAGCGACTTGCATCGTGTTCGGCATGCCGAAGGAAGCGATCGCGTGTGGCGCGGTCGATGCGATCCTTCCGCTGCAAAAGATCGCAGGGCGCCTGCTCGAGCAACTGGCGGAATACGGCGCGGCGCACCGCGTCTGATTCGCCGTCACCCCCGGCCAAGGCCGGTAGCCTCGCACTTGCGCGCCGTCCGATGCGCCCCTAAATTCGCTCATAGCAAAGCCCGCCGGGCGATCGCTGGCGACTTCGGTCGCTGGAGGAACGTCCGGACTCCACAGAGCGGCGTAGCAGCTAACGGCTGCCCACCGTGAGGTGAGGATCAGAGCAACAGAGACGAGTCGGCATGGCAGGGCGACGCCTAGTGCGTCGACGCTGTCCGGCCGGGTGAAACGGGCAATCTCTACGCGGAGCAACACCAAATAGGCAGCCGATGATCCTGCTCGGAGAGGCTGCGGGTAGGTGGCTCGAGCCGGCACGCGAGTGCCGGCCTAGAGGAATGATCGCCACGGCACCAGCGATGGTGGCGCACAGAATCCGGCGTACAGGCGGGCTTTGCTTTTCTCTCGAATCAATGCAACTTGAAGTGTCACTTTCAATCCCCGCTCTATCCCTTTCTTTTTTGGCGAAATTTGTTGTGCAACTCGCGGCGCCACGTTAAGTCTCGCGGCTAAGTCATTGTCGCCATTGGAAAAAACTTGGAGGTTTGCTTGACCGAGTGAATCTGCGCGGCTACAGTGGGAATTTCACTATAAAAGTGGGTTTTCACGCTCTGTCACCCGTTTGAGAGGGGGCGATGCGATGAAGCCGGGCCGCGGCGGCGATGTTCGAGGGTGAAGACGACTTGACGCTGGACGCCAAGGGGCGAATGCCGATGCCGGCACGGCATCGCGACATGCTCGCCTCGGCATGCGGGGGTCAGCTAACGCTGGTACGCCACCCCGACGGCTGCCTGATCGTCTATCCGCGTCCACGCTGGGACGAAAAACGCGCGCAGCTGGTCGAACGCGGCACGCGCGACCGCTGGCTGCAGCGCCTTGTTCTTGGCAGCGCCCGCCCGGTCGAAGTCGATGCTGCGGGTCGTTTCCTGGTGCCGTACGAGCTGCGCAAGGCCGCCGCCCTGGAACGCGACGTAAAGCTGATCGGGCAGGGGCCGCACCTTGAACTGTGGGACGCACCAAGGTACGAAGAACTGCTCGCGCGCTCGGTGTCGAACGGCGAAACGCTCGACGGCGACAACGCCTTCAAGTTCTGATCGTGAATGCAACCTGCAGCCGCTCCCTCAGGCGACCACCTTCCGGTCCTGCCCGAGGCCGCAGTCTCCTTCCTTGTCACGGATCCGACTGCGACCTATGTCGACGCAACCTTCGGTCGCGGTGGTCACGCACGCCGCATCCTGCAGCGGCTTGCTCCCAACGGCAGGTTGATTGCCTTCGATCGCGATCCCGCCGCAGCGGTGGCCGCGGCTGCGATCAACGATCCCCGTTTTGTGTTCGAGCGCACACGTTTTTCACAGATCGCTTCCACGCTGGCACAGCGCGGGGTCGCGCGGGTGCAGGGTTTGTTGCTGGATGTCGGTGTTTCTTCGCCGCAGCTCGACGATCCGGCGCGCGGCTTCTCGCTGCGTGCGAACGGACCGCTCGACATGCGCATGGATCCGTCGCAGGGCGAGAGCGCAGCGCAGTGGCTGGCCCGGGCCGGAATCGATGAACTGACACGGGTGCTCCGCGACTATGGGGAAGAACGGTTTGCTGTTTCGATTGCAAAGGCGATTGTGGCTCGCGGCGAACATGGGCGGACACACGGGAGGGCGCTTGCAACCACCGCCGACCTTGCCGCGCTCGTGGCAGACGCGATCCCCGTCAAAAACCGCAAGGACGCGGCCCAGCACCCGGCTACGCGGTCTTTTCAGGCTGTACGGATTCACATCAATCAAGAGCTTGAGGAACTCGCGGTGACGCTCGAGCAGGCAGGACCGTTGTTGGCGCAGGAAGGGCGACTGGTGGTGATCACGTTTCACTCGCTCGAGGATCGCATCGTCAAACAATTCATCGAGCGCCACGCGCATCCGGAACGTACAGCTGATCCACGCGCCGCGCGTTTGCCGCTGCGCGCGCGCGATCTGCCCAAGCCGCGCCTGCGCGCGCTTGGCAAAGTCAAAGCCGACGCGGCGGAGGTTGCAGGCAACCCGCGTGCACGCTCGGCCGTTATGCGGGTGGCCGAGCGCACCGACGTTGCGTGGAGCACGTAGATGACCGGCCGCGCCGTGATCTTCCTGCTCTTGATCGTGCTCGTGGCGAGCGCCTTCGGGCTTGTCACGGCGCAGTACCGCACGCGTGCGCTGTTCGTCGAACTCGATCGCGCGCAGCAACGTGCCGCAGCGCTGGAAGCCGAAGGTAACCGGCTGCGGGTCGAACAGGCGCGTAACGCGCAGCCGGCCGCAGTCGAAGCCGCAGCACGCCGGCTGGGTCTGAAGCCGATCGACGCCAAGGAAACGGTTTTTCTTCCGGCCACCGGCGTCGGCGTCAGTGAGCGGGGTACAAGACGATGAAACAACCTGCAGGATTGCGCAGCGTGCTCGGCGTACGTGCCGCACGGCCGAACGGCGGGCGCGGTGAACGGCTCGCCTTCCACGCCAATCCACTGCTTGCGGTGAGAGTTCCGGCTTGGCGCTCGCGCCTGCTCTTGCTCCTGCTCTTCAGCGCGTTTCTCGCGCTGGCGGGGCGCGCGTTGTGGCTGCAGGGCGGCGGCAACACCTCGTTCCTGCAGCGCCAGGGTGAAGCCCGCTTTGTACGCACGCTGGATGTGCCGGCGACGCGCGGGCGGATGACGGATCGCAACGGCGTCGTGCTGGCG
>DASQAE010000642.1:0-2738 GCA_035635915.1 Burkholderiaceae bacterium
GCGAGCTGGTCGTGCCTTTGGTCTGGAGGATCAAGTAACTGTCCTTTGTGCCAGTCGGGCCGGCGAAACTCAACCCTGAAGTCGGTTCGGACGATCCGATCTTGACTGTCGGGCGGCCCCGCTCGGTGATGAGCCGAAGTAGCACGGTCTCCGACTGCGCTTCACCGGAGGTTGACCTGGTCGGCGGCAAGACACTGATGCTGGCGCGGACGCGGCCTTGGCTATCGACAATCTCGAGCGCGCGGCCGCGCAGCACGGGAAGCTCGCCCTGCGCTAGAGCGGGGCGCAACTGCTGAGCGAGACTGAGAGAAAGCAGAGCAAGATTCAGCGCGACGAGTGTGTAGAGACCAGTGCGAGCATTCATGTGGGGCCTCCTACATTTAGAGTCCGAAATCGAAGGGCGAGCAGAAATTCACGCTCGACAATGGCCGGCTGGGAAAGCGCAGGTATCAGAGCAGACCTGCCGCCCGTTCGGCCACGCGTATCACGGCGGCGTAGTCGAGCTCCACGTCTCCCTGCTCGGCAGCCGCGACCATGGCCTTCTGCACCAGCGCCGCCAGCGGCAAGGCGACACCCAATTGCTCGCCTGCGCCGAGTATCAACCCGAGGTCCTTGCGCATCTGCTGCACGGTGAACGTCGGCGTGTAATCGCGCGCGCGCAGCGCCGGCGCCTTGGCCTTGACGATCGGCGCGCCGAGTGCGCTCTCGACGATCCCGTCCCAAAGGTCGTTCCAGCTCAGACCGCCGCGCTGACCCAGCGCGAGTGCTTCCGCCAGCATGCCGCTGGTCACCGCAATCATCAGATTGAGAACCAGTTTCATCGTGCGCGCCTGCTCGGCGGTGCCCAGATAGAGTCGTTTCGGGCCCCAGCAGGTGAATAGCGCTTCACAGCGCGCATAGGCGGCTTGCGGACCGGAGGCCAGGACGGTCAGTTGTGCGTTGACTGCCATCACGGCATTGCCGGAGACCGGCGCCCGCAGGTACTCAATGTGAGCTTCGGTGCAAAGCGCGGCCGCCGCGGCCGACGCTTCGAGGGAAACGGTGCTTGTGTCGATCCAGGTCGATACCGGACGAGTGCCCGCACGCAGTGCACGCGCCACCGCGAGCAGCGCAGCGTCATCGGGCAGGCTGGAGCATGCGATCGGTTCGTTACCGGCCACGAGGCCTATCGCTTCGACGAACGTAGCCACCGCCTGGACATCTTCGCGCGCCGCTCGCTCCCGCCGTTGCGCGTCAGGTTCGACGCCGACGAGGGAGTGACCCGCGCGCACCAAATGCGCGGCCATCGGCAGGCCCATCTTGCCGAGGCCGAAAAAAAACGAGTTTCATTGCGGCCTCCGGGTCGTTGATCCGCCACGAAGCGCGGCGCTCTATTGCGGCTTCAGGCCGCCGGCGCGCGCAATTCGGGTTCCTTGCTCGACTTCGCCACGGATGAACGCATCGAACGCTTCGGGCGCCATCGGCATCGGCTCGGCGCCCAGGTTGGTCAGGCGCGCTTTCACGTCGGGCGCGGTCAGGGCTTTGGCCACTTCTTCGTTCAACCGGCGCACGATTTCGCGCGGTGTTTTTGCGGGTAGGAACATGCCGACCCAGAACAGGTATTCCGATCCGGTGGTGCCGGCTTCAACGGTAGTGGGCAAATCGGGCAGCACGGCCGATCGCGCAGGAGTGCTTACAGCCAACGCGTGCACCTTGCCGTCCTTTATCAGCGGCAGCGCCGCGACGAGCGGCGCGAAAAACGCGTCGATACGACCCGCCATCACTTCCGACAACGCCTCCGGTGTGCCGCGAAACGGTACATGCACGACATCGACGCCTGCTTGCATGCGGAACTTCTCTGCGTTCATGTGCGTGGCGCTGCCGACACCGGCGGAACCAAAGTTCAACTGTCCCGGCTTCGCCTTGGCGGCAGCGATCAGATCACGCACGTTCTTCCAGCCACGATCAGGCGGGACGACCAGAACGTTCGGGAGGTTCGCCAGCGGCGTCACACCGGCAAAGTCGCGCAGGGTGTCGTACGGGAGGTTTGGATAGATCGCCTGGTTCACGGCGTGGCCCGCGCTGTGCACAAGCAGCGTGTAACCGTCAGCGTCGGCACGCGCGACTTGTGCCGCACCGATCGTGCCGCCCGCGCCGGGTTTGTTTTCGACGATCACGGGCTGTCCCATCGATTTGCTCAGCGCGTCGCCGATGGCACGACCGATAACGTCGGTGCCGCTGCCCGCCGTGAAGGGCACGACGATGTGGATCGGCTTGGATGGGTAGGCTGACTGCGCGAACGCGGTCGCCGCTGCGACGCTTGCGAGCAAACCCAGTACCACCTTCTTCACATCATCTCCTTTTTTGTGTTCGTCAGTCGGAATGAGTAGCAAGCTGAAGCGCGGCCGCGATGCGGCGCCCCGATTCCGCGAGCTGTTGCAGCCGCGGCACCAGGTTGTCATGGAGCAGGCGTCCGGCGCGCTTGCGCCACTGCCCTGCAACCATCACATCGCGGATGTTGGCAAGCCCGGCCTGAATCACAACCGTAGCAATCGGGTCGTGCACGGGCTGCATGTTCAGTGCCGTGGCGTCGATCACCACCAGGTCGGCCTGCTTGCCCGGTGTGAGCGTTCCGATCCGATCATCGAGCTTGAGTGCGCGTGCCCCTTCGCGCGTGGCCCAGCTCAACGCTTGCCGAACCCTGACGGTCGAAGTCGGCGGGATCGTGCCGTTCTTGTCGCGCCACGCTACGTTGTCCA
>DASQAE010000643.1:0-2241 GCA_035635915.1 Burkholderiaceae bacterium
CCGCGCCGGTCAGATACACCGTCAGGCCGCGTGTTTCGTGCACGACCTGCCAGCCGGTCGCTGGGACAGTTTCCAGGATCGCGTGAAACAGGTTCGGATGGATCGCCACGGTCGTGTCGCTGGCGCGCGCCGGAAAAAACAGCACGTCCTCGACCCGGCCTTCGATGCTCTCGATCATGCGGAACGGGCGTCCGCAGCCGCATGTGCCGGGCAGCTCGCGCACCATGTCGCTGATCTCGTAGCGGATCAGCGGCTGGGTGTGGCGCTCGAGCAGCGTCAGCAGGATGCGGTCGCCACGTTGGCCCGGCGGTAGAACACGCCCCTGCTCGTCCACGATCTCGATGATCGCGCGGTCCTCGAACAGGTGCTTGTTGCCGAAGGTGCACTCGGCGGCGATCGGCGCGTATTCGGTCGCGCCGTAGGTATCGAAGACACGGATGCCCCAGGCCTGCTCGACGCGCCGGCGCGCTTCTGCCGTCAACACCTCGGCACTGGTCGCGACGTTCTTGAGCGCGATCTTGAGCCTGCCCGCGAGTTGTTCGTCGGCAAGTTGCACCAGCACCGAGGGGTAGACCGCGAGCGCGGTGGGCTGCCAATCGTTCAGGCGTTGCACCAGCGCCGACAGCGGCTCGGCCGCGTCGAGCCGCAGCGTCGGCAGCAGTCGTGTCGACAGCGACTTCCCGATCCGCGCCGAGTAGTGCCACGGCGTCGACGATGCGATCAGCGCCGACTTCGGCGGATTGCGCAGGTTGCCGGCGGCGCCGCTCCAGGCGATCGGTCGTGTGATCGCCGCGATCGCCGCCACCCATTCGGTCGGGTCGAACAGGAACACACCACGCCGCCCCGTCGTTCCCGATGTGGACAGCGCCACATACCTGTCAAGGAACAAACGTGCCGTGGCCGGCTCGTTCAGATATCGCTCGACGTCAGCAAGTCTTATCCGGCGGTCGGTGACGACGCCGTCGAAGTTCTCCATCAGCGTCGCCTTGGAGAGGATCGGCAGTTCCTGCAGCGGGCGCTGCTCCAGGCCGCGATGGAACCGCTGATAAAACGGCGAACGCGCGGCCACGAAACTGCGCAATGCCTGCAGGCGCGACGCTTGATGGCGCTCGAGCCGGTCGCGCGACCAGGTGCAGGAGCGCTCCTGCGCATGGCGCTGCCAACCCACTCGCAACAAGGTAAACAAGCCGGCACCGAACGATGGGGCGGCGGCATCGGCCGTCGGCGCCGGATTGTCGACCGCGTTCTGGAGCGTAGGCATCGGGCGGGCTCCTCCCTCGAGGAGTTGTACGCGCAATCGTGGCATTTGGATTTGCGCCGCGCGCCGGGTTGACGAAATGCCGCACCGCGACTATTGTGCCTGCAACTGTTGTATATACAAATATCAACCACCTATCTGGAGCCACCGATGACAAGTCGTGAAGTTGTTCTCGCTTCACCCCTGCGTACCGCCATAGGCACCTTCGGCGGATCGCTCAAGGACACACCCGCCCCGGAGCTCGGCGCCGCAGTCATCCGCGCAGCGGTGCGTCGTTCCGGCATCGCACCGGAGGCCATCGACACCGTCGTGATGGGCAACGTGATCCAGGCCGGCACCAAGATGAATCCCGCGCGCCAGGCCGCGATCGGTGCTGGACTACCCGTGCAGGTGCCGGCGCTCACGGTCAATCGGGTCTGCGGCTCCGGCGCGCAGGCGATTGCCAGCGTCGCGACTGAAATCCTGGCCGGATATGCGTCGGCCGCCGTTGCCGGCGGCATGGAAAACATGGACCAGGCGCCGTATCTCCTGAGCGGCGGCCGCTGGGGCAACCGCATGGGCGATGCGCCGGTCTACGACAGCATGCTGCGCGACGGGTTGAACGACGCGTTCAGCGGCCAGCACTCCGGCTGGCACACCGAAGACCTGGTGCAGCGTTATCGCATCTCGCGCGAGGATCAGGATCGCTGGGCCGCGCGCTCACAGTTGCGCTTCGGCGCCGCGCAAGCAGCCGGCAGGTTTCGCGATGAAATCGTGCCGCTCGAATTGCCTTCTCGCAAGGGAACAGTGATCTTCGACAAGGACGAGGCGAACCGCCCGGATACGTCGTTCGAAGCGTTATCCAAGCTCAAGCCGGCGTTCCGCAAGGACGGCACGATCACCGCGGGCAATTCGCCGGGCCTTAACAGCGGCGCCGCAGCGCTCATCGTTGCCGAACGCAGTTTTGCGGACAAACACGATCTTCATCCTTTGGCGCGCCTGGT
>DASQAE010000644.1:0-3769 GCA_035635915.1 Burkholderiaceae bacterium
CTCGTGGGCGAACGCGTTTCGATTACATCGAGCAAACCACAAACCACGCGCGAACGTGTGCTCGGCGTGTTGACACGCGGCAGCCCGCCTGCAACGACGCAGTTCATTTTCGTCGATACGCCCGGCTTGCAGCGGCGCGGCGGCTCGCTGCTTGCGCAGCGGATGAATCAATCGGCACGCGCGGCTTTGGGTCAGGTCGACGTTGTGGTGCTGGTCATCGACGCGCATGGCTGGCGCGACGAAGACGAAGCGGTGCTCGAACTGCTGCCGCCCGAGCGCCCGAACATCGTGCTCGCACTCAACAAGACCGATGCGCTGGCCCGATACCAGGACGTCTTGCCCGTGCTGCAGGATTCCGCGCGCCGGTACCCGTTCGCCGCGCTGGTTCCGGTCAGCGCCGAACGACGCAAGCAGCTTGACGAACTGCTGGCGGAGATCGAAAAACTGCTGCCGGCCGGCGAGCCGCTCTTCGATGCCGATCAGTACACCGATCGCAACGTTCGTTTCCTTGCGGCCGAGCTGGTTCGGGAAAAGGCGTTCCGCCTGCTCGGCGATGAGCTTCCATACGGAGTCGCGGTAACGATCGAACGCTGGCATGAAACCGACAAGCAGGTTGAAATCCTCGCCGGACTCCTGGTCGAGCGCGAGTCGCACAAGCCGATCGTTATCGGCGCGCAGGGCGCCAAGCTGCGCGAGATCGGCCGTCTTGCGCGCGCGGATATCGCTGCCATGCTCGACAAAAGCGTGCACCTGGAGACGTGGGTGCGCGTGCGGCGTGGCTGGACCGACGATGCACGCGCGCTGAAATCGCTCGGTTATGACTGATGCGACCAGCACCATTATCAGACGCACCGCGGCGCGCCGCGGGGTGCACGAGTCGCGCATCGATCAGCAGCCGGGCCTGGTGCTGCACTCCTATCCGTGGCGCGAGACGAGCCTTGTCGTGGAGGTGTTCACGCGCGATCATGGCCGGATGGCCCTGGTGGCACGCGGCGCCAAACGCCCAACCTCACAGTTTCGCGGCCTGCTGACGCCGTTTGCGCCGTTACTGGTTTCCTGGAGCGGTCGCAACGAGATCAAGTCGCTGGTGCGGGTCGAATGGTGCGGGGGCCTGGCACCGATGCGTGGCGAAGCGCTGCTCGCCGGGTTTTACCTGAATGAATTGCTCGTGCGGTTGCTCGCCCGCGCCGATGCGCATGAGGTTCTGTTTGCACGTTACTTCGAGGCGTTGGCGGCGCTGGCGGGGCGACAAGAAGGCCACGACGGCGTGTTGCGCGCATTTGAACTGGAACTTCTGCGCGAAACCGGGCATGCACCCGCGTTCGATCAAAGTGCCGACGGTGCGCCGCTCGAACCGGATGCAATCTATCGCGTCGACGCCGAGCGTGGCTTGGTACGTATCGCGCAAGGAGATCCCGGCGATGACTCGGCGTGCCTGCGTGGCAGCTCCGCGCTTGCAATTGCGCGCAGCGATTTTTCGTCGCCAGTGGTGGCGAACCACTCGAAGCTCGTTCTGCGCCATCTGATTCGCTACCATCTCAACGGCCGGCCGCTGAACACGCGCCGCATCCTGCACGATCTGCGTCAGCTTTGATCGCTGTTGCCCAATTTTCCGCACCATGACCTCGCTCAGCGTCAACCTCAACAAGGTCGCGCTCCTGCGCAACACTCGCACTATCGGCATTCCCAAGGTCGAACATCTGGCGCGGATCGCGCTCGAAGCGGGCGCCGATGGCATCACGGTGCATCCGCGTCCCGACGGACGCCACGTGCGTGCTCCCGACGTCGGTGAACTGGCCGCGTTGCTGCGCCATTGGCCCGCAACCGAATTCAACATCGAAGGCAATCCGTTCCATCAGTTGATGGAGTACGTGCGTCAGGTGCGTCCGCAGCAGTGCACGTTTGTACCCGACGAGACCGGCGCTTTCACCTCGGACCACGGCTGGAATCTGACACGCGACGGCACACGGCTGGGCGCGTTGATCGCAGAAGCCAAGTCGATTGGTGCCCGCGTGAGCCTGTTCATGGATCCCGATCCCGCCGTGATGGCAGATGCGGCCGCGCTTGGCGCCGATCGGGTCGAGCTCTACACCGAGCCTTATGCAAGGGCCTTCGGTACCGCACAGCAGGCAACGGAACTGAAGCGGTACACCGCTGCGGCCGAGGCAGCACTCGCTGCCGGGCTCGGTGTCAACGCCGGGCATGACCTGAACCGGGCCAATCTCGAACCATTTCTGGTTGCCGTTCCCGGCGTGCTCGAGGTTTCGATCGGGCATGCATTGATCGCGGATGCGCTCGAATTCGGCCTTGCGGATACGGTGCGCCAGTACCTTGCCGCCATCCGCAGGGCCGATGGCAAACGGCGCGGATCGTGATTTACGGGATCGGTACCGACGTGATCGAAATCGCGCGCATCGAGGAAGCGATGCGGCGCAACGGCCGGCGCTTTGCCGAGCGCATCCTCGGTAATCAGGAATTGCAACGCTATGAACAGCGTTCGCAGCGTTATGCGGCGCGCGGTCTGAGGTTCCTGGCGACGCGCTTCGCTGCGAAAGAGGCGGTATCCAAAGCGCTCGGCCTCGGTATGCGGCATCCGATGACCTGGCGCGCAGTGGAAATCCTCAACGCACCCAGCGGCAAGCCGATCGCCATCACGCGCGGCGCGTTGCAGACCTTCGTAGCCGAGCGGCGCCTTATCTTGCACGTTTCGGTGACCGACGAGCGCGAGTACGCCGTGGCCTATGTGATCGCTGAAGTTGGCGCAGGAGATATCTGATGCTTGGACCCGTGGTGATCGATGTCAAAAGCGCGCGGCTCACGGAGGAGGAGCGGGACCGCTTGCGTCACCCGCTGGTCGGCATGGTGATCCTGTTCGCGCGCAACTTTCAGTCGCTTACGCAACTCGATGATCTGACGGCAGAGATCCACTCGTTGCGCGATCCGTCGCTGCTGATCTCGGTTGACCACGAAGGGGGCCGAGTGCAGCGTTTTCGCGCGGGATTCACGGCGATTCCCGCGATGGCCGAGCTTGGCCGGGTCTGGGAGCGCGATGTGCTTGGCGCCTGCCGGACCGCCGTTTCGACCGGCTACGTGCTCGCCGCTGAACTAAGGGCCCACGGTGTGGATTTCACGTTCGCACCGGTGCTGGATCTCGACTGGCAGCACAACGCGGTGATCGGCGACCGTTCGCTGCACGCCGATCCACGTGTGGTAACCATGCTGGCGAATCACCTTTGCCACGGACTGCTGCTCGCGGGAATGTCCAACTGCGGCAAACATTTTCCCGGCCATGGCTGGGCTACTGCCGACTCTCACTTAGCGCTGCCGATCGACGAACGGCCGCTGCAGGACATTGTCGCCGGCGATGGTGCGCCGTATCGATGGCTGGGCGCTTCGCTCGCGAGCGTGATGCTCGCGCACATCGTCTATTCGGCGGTGGACCGTATGCCCGCCACGTTCTGCAGCAAGTGGATCGAGGAAACGCTGCGCCGTAATCTGGGTTTCTCCGGTCTCGTCTTCAGCGATGACCTGTCGATGCAAGGGGCGCGCATCGCGGGTGATCCGTTGCAGCGGGCGCAGGCGGCGATCGATTCCGGCTGCGACATGATCCTGGTCTGCAACGACCCCGCAGCGGCCGAAAGTGTGCTCGAAGGTTTGCGCTGGACCCGCACCGAAACGTTCGACGCGCGCCTGGAGCGCCTCGCGCCGCGCGCCGCGCCGCCCGATCGCGAGTCGCTGGGGCACGACGTCACATACCGCAACGCCCTCG
>DASQAE010000645.1:0-4689 GCA_035635915.1 Burkholderiaceae bacterium
GGCTGCACCAATCCGCGATCCGCAAAATGGCGCAGCGTGTAGAGATGGCCGATGTCGTAGCACTCGATCTCGAAGCGCGTGCCGTTGGCGGCGCAGGTGTTGAGGATGTTCGCGATGTCGCGGAACGTGTTCCTGAAGATACGATCGTCGGAGCCCTCGAGATACGGGCGCTCCCAATCGAACTTGAACTCCTTGAATCGTTCGAGCATCGGGAAGAGGCCGAAATTCATCGAGCCCATGTTCAGCGACGCGACTTCGGGCTTGAACACCGCGCAGGGCTTCAGGCGTTCTTCCACCAACATCGTCGGCGCGCCGCCGGTGGTGATGTTGATCACTACGTCGGAGCGTTCCTTGATCGTCTTCAGGAACGGCGCGAACGCCTCCGGACGCTGATCGGGTTTGCCGTTGACCGGATCGCGCGCGTGCAGGTGCACGAGCGCGGCGCCGGCGTCGTACGCACCGAGCGCCGCTGTGGCGATCTCGTCGGCGGTGATCGGCAGATAAGGCGTCATGCTGGGCGTGTGAATGGCGCCCGTCACCGCGCAGGTGATCATGACCTTGCGCTGGCGTTTGCGTGAGACGGGTGAGGTGGTCATGGCGTGTGCTCCTTCGCTTACTCGTTCATTGCGTTAGCGGTACGGCCTCTGCGCGCGCTTATGGGCAGCAAGCGCTGCGAGACGTTCGTTACGCCATTGGCTCTTGGCCTCGACATCCTCGGCGCGCGGCGCCTCGCCCCAAGCGTCAGCGGCTTTTTTCCACTGCGCATCGTCCCACACCGAGCGCGGTGGCAGGTCTGCCACGTAGCGGCGAAACCATGGCGCGTAGCGCGCGCAATAGTCGGCGATGCCGCCGGGCGCGTTCAGTTCGATCGTTTCGAACGGTCCCATGAACGACCAGCGCAGACCAAGGCCGTCGGCGAGCGTGCGGTCCAGATCCTGCGGCGTCACGTAACCCTCCTGCACCAGCCTGAACGCTTCGGTCAGCAGCGCGGCTTGCAGCCGGTTGAGGACGAAGCCGTCGATCTCGCGTTTGACCTCGATCGGCGCCTGACCGATCTCACCGAGGATTTTGCGCGCACGTTGAATGATCTCCGGCGCCGTCCAGGGAGCGCCGCACAGTTCGACCACCGGGACCACATGCGGCGGATTGACCGGATGCGCAACCAGGCAGCGCGCGCGGCCCGTGAGCTTCTCCGTGAACAGCGATGCAACGATGGCCGATGTGGACGATGCGAGGATCGTCGAGGGTGCTGCGGCCGCATCGAGTTGCGCGAACGTGGCTAGTTTCGACTCGAGATTTTCCGGACCGCTCTCCTGCACGTATTCGGCATTGCTCACCGCGTCCGCTAGCTGCTCGACGACCTCAACACGGCGCGCCGCTGCATCGGGATCGTCGACCAATCCGTGTCGCGCCAGGTCGTGCAGCGAGCGCGCAATCTGCTCCTTCGCTGCCGCGCGCTGCTCGGCGAGCGGATCCCACACGCGCACCTGCCAGCCCGCACGCGCAAAGATGTTCGCCCAAGAGCGACCGATCAGTCCCGCACCGACGATTCCTGCAACCTGTTTGCTCATCTGCTCTGCGTCTCCTTTTCCTTTTCCCCTCCCCTGCGAAGCGGGGGAGGGTTAGGGTGGGGGTCGAAGGGCTCGCTGCTAGCAACTACGGAATCTTTTCCGCCCCCACCCCAGCCCTCCACCGCAGGCGGGGGAGGGAGTCATAGCCAAAGCACCTTGCGTCGCATGTCGAGATCCGTTGACAGGACGCGCGACGGTCCGATGTGCGTCACCTGGCCCGTCTCCAGCGCCACCGTGCGGTCCGACAACGCAAGCGCCAGGTCGAGGTGATGATCGACGATGATGATCGAGATCTCGTGGCGCAGGCGGTCGAACGCCTCGAAGAGTTCTTCGATCACCGCGGGTGCAAGTCCTTCGAAGGGTTCGTCGAGCAGTAGCACGCGGGTGTCGCCCGCCAGAGCGCGCGCAACCGCGACCATCTGCTGTTCGCCGCCCGACAGGTAGTCGGCCGGTGCACGCCAGCGTTGTTTGATCCTTGGGAAGAACTGGAAGATGCGTTCGGCGTCCCAACTCACGCCTGCGCCGGTGCGGCGCCTGAGACGGCCGAGCTCCATGTTCTCGGCTACGGTCATGCCGGCGAAAAGACCGCGCCCCTGCGGCACATAGGAAATACCGCGCCGCGCGATCTCGGCCGACGGCCGGCGCGCGAGCGCCGCGCCGGCGAGCATGATTTCGCCTTCGGCCGGCGGCGCAATGCCGATGATCGATTTCAGCAGCGTCGACTTGCCTGCGCCGTTGCGACCGAGCAGCGCGACGATTTCATGCTCATGCACCATGAACGCAACGTTGCGCAGGATGTGGCTCTTGCCGTAGAACGTGTTGACGCGATCCAGCTGCAGCAGCACGTTTTCGCGCGCCGCCGATTCGCGCGGGTGCTCTGCCAGCGCATGCGCGCCCGACCCGATGTAGACCTCTTGCACGCGCGGCGAGTTGCGTGCATCGGCGACCGTGCCGTCGACCAGCACTTCGCCGTCGTTCATCACGGTGACCGCATCCGCTAGCGAGAAAACCCGATCAATATCGTGCTCGACCAGCAGCACCGGCACGTCCGCAGACACCTGCTTGATCAACGCGCCGACCCGATCGCGTTCGGCCGCGGCAAGTCCCGCCAGCGGTTCGTCGAGCAGCAGCACGCGCGGTTTGGTGGCGACGGCCAATGCCATGTCGAGCAGGCGCTGCCCGCCGTACGACAGCGACGCGGCCTCGGCGTCTTCCACGCCAGCAAGGCCCATCGTGCGAATCACCTCGGCAGTCTGCATGTTCACGTCGGCGATCGCGTGCGCGGGTCGCCAGAACGAAAACCTCGCTACATCGCGCGCCTGCACCGCAAGGCGCACGTTCTCGCCGATGCTGAGATTCGGGAACAGATTGGTGATCTGGAACGATCGCCCGACGCCGGCGCGGGTGATGCGTTCAGGCGCAAGACCTGCGATCGACCGGCCGGCGAGCGTGATCGAACCGCTGTCGGGCCGGAACATGCCCGACATCAGGTTGAATGCCGTGGTCTTGCCGGCACCGTTCGGTCCGATCAGTGCATGCAGCGTGCGATCGCGAACGCGCAGGCTGACGTTGCGCACAGCGTGGATGCCGCCGAAACTTTTCGCGAGCGAGTTCGCCTCGAGGATCGCACCTTCAACACGCTCGGCGGGCTTGAGGAACGGCGGCAGCGACGTTGCGCCCGCCTGGCGCGCTGCCATCGCCGCATCGACCGTCACCTTGCGCCGCCACGGTGCGGTCAGGCGCGCGTACAAACCCACCAGCCCGTTCGGCGAGAACACGATGAACGCGACGAACAGCAGGCCGAAAAAAAGCAGCCAGTTTTCGGTGAGGCGCGACAGGTTGTCGCGGAAGATCACGAAAAACAGCGCGCCAAGTGCCGGGCCGAGAAATGAACGCATGCCGCCGATGATCACCATCGCCAGCAGCTCGCCTGAGAATGCGACCGAGATCGGCTCGGCCGAGGTCATGCGGTTATTGAACAGAAGCAGGATGCCCGCAAGCCCGGTGAGGGCGGCGGAAAAAACGAATGCAAGCAGCTTGTAAGAATCAGTGGCGTATCCAACGAAACGTGCGCGTTGTTCGTTCTCGCGGATCGCGACCAGCACCGTGCCGACCGGCGAGCGATGGAACCGCCACAGCACGAACACCGCCAGCGCTCCAATGACCGCGACGAGGATGTAGTAGGTCGATGCGCTTTCGAAAGAGAGTCCGTTGATCACCGGCCGCTTGATCCCGCCCAGGCCGTTTTCGCCACCCGTGACTTCGGTCCAGCGGAATGCCACCGAGTAGAGCATCGCGGAGAGCGCGAGCGTCAGGAGCGAGAAGTACACGCCGCGCCGCCGCAGGATGAGGAAACCGAACACAGCGGCAAGCAGCATCACCGTGACCAGGCCGACCAGCACCGGTAGCAGGAACGAACCCGGAAACAACGATCGCTGCGTCATGCCGGCGGCATAGGCGGCCAGACCGAACCACGCACCGTGGCCGAACGAAGTGAGCCCGGTATAGCCGACCAGGATATTGAGCGCCATGCAGGCGATGGCGAACACCACGACCTCGGTCGCCGACGTAATGCCGAGGCCGATGGCTTGCAGCGCGAGGGGCAGCACTACCAGTCCGATGGCAACAACAAGAAGGTCGCGGTAGCGCGGCATCGTCTATTCGAAGCGCAGGATGCGTTCGCCGAACAAACCGCGCGGGCGCACGAGCAGCACCAGAAGCATCAGCAGATAGATCGCCGCTTCCGAGTACTCCGGATAACCGGCCGCCGTCACCAGGCCTTTGGCGACGCCGACGATCAGCGCCGCAACGACTACGCCCCAGAACGAACCAAGCCCGCCGATCACCACCACGACGAAGGCCGAGGTGATGATTTCGGCGCCCATCGCCGGATGGATCGAGAAAATCGGCGCGAGCATCACGCCGGCGAGTCCGGCCAGGCCAACGCCAAGGAACGCGACCGCGGCCATGTAGGGCTGCAGCGAGATGCCGAGCGCGCCGACCATGTCGGGGTTCTGCACGCCCGCGCGCACCACGCGACCGAAGGGCGTCTTCTGCAGCAGGAACCAAAGGCCCGCGACACACGCGGCCGCGACCAGGATGATCAGCGCGCGGTACT
>DASQAE010000646.1:0-1829 GCA_035635915.1 Burkholderiaceae bacterium
GCAACCATGCTCGGTTACGCTGGTTATCGCTATTCGTTGGCATACGCGCGCGAGCGGCCGCAGGGCCGGCCCGTCGGCCCGGGTGGCAAGGATCCGACTCAGCCGCAGGTGCCGATCATCCAGCACGCCGACATCCGCCGCATGCTGCTGGCACAAAAGGCGTACACCGAAGGCGCGCTCGCGCTCAACCTGTACTGCGCGCGGCTGGTCGACGAGCACGCTCATGCGCCGGGAGAGTCGGCGCGCGCCGAAGCGTCGCTCCTGCTCGAGATGTTGACCCCGATCTCCAAAAGCTGGCCTTCGGAGTGGTGTCTCGAAGCCAACAACCTCGCGATCCAGGTTCTGGGCGGCTACGGCTACACGCGCGACTTTCCGGTCGAGCAGTACTGGCGCGACAACCGCCTGAACATGATCCACGAAGGCACGCACGGCATCCAGGCGCTCGACCTGCTCGGGCGCAAGGTCGTGATGCGAGATGGTGCGGGGCTCAAGCTGGTCGGACGGCGCATCGCCGCGACGATTCAAGCTGCAATGCATGCAGCACACCCCGACGCGCGCCGGTTTGCGGCGCAGCTGCAGGCCGCGACCCAGCAAGTCGAACGGGTCACGCGCGCGCTTTGGGCAAAGGGCGATGCGGACGCGGCGCTGGCGCACGCGACGCCCTACATGCAAGCGTTCGGGCATCTCGCGCTGGCGTGGGTGTGGCTCGAGTTGAGCGTCGCCGCGGCGCGGCTCGATCAGCCGCAGGACGAGACATTCGTGCAAGGCATCCGCGCCGCTTGCCGGTATTTCTTCGCCTATGAGGTTGCGCGTATTCCAGCGTGGCTGGCGCCCGCCGAAAGCGGCGATCGCACCGTACAGGATCTGAAGGAGTCGTGGTTGTGAGTCGATGCTTCAACAACGAGCCGCAAGGGAAACGATGATGGGTGCAAGGGACCTGTTTGATCTCAAGGGCAGAACCGCCTTGATCACCGGCGGATCGCGCGGATTGGGCCTGCAGATCGCCGAGGCGCTCGGCGAGATGGGCGCGCGTCTCGTGGTTTCGGCGCGCAAGGCGGATGAACTGGAAGCTGCGGCTGCGCACCTGAAAAACATGAACGTCGAGGCGAGCTGGATCGCCGCAGATGCGGCGAAGGAGGGCGATATCACGCGTCTGGTCGACGAGTCGCTGCAGCGCCTCGGACGCATCGACATCCTGGTCAACAACGCGGGCGCAACCTGGGGTGCGCCGGCGGAGGATCACCCGCTTGAAGGCTGGGACAAGGTCATGAACCTGAACGTGCGTGGCGTGTTCCTGGTCACGCAGGCGGTGGGCAAACGTTCCATGATTCCGCAGCGTTTCGGTCGCGTCATCACGGTCGCCTCGATCGCCGGGTTGCGCGGCAACCCACCGGGAATGATGAAGACGTTGGCGTACAACACCAGCAAGGGCGCACTCGTGAATTTCACCCGCGCGCTCGCGGGTGAGTGGGGCGCATATGGCATCACTGTCAACGCCATCGCGCCAGGTTTTTTCCCGTCCAAGATGACCCGTGGTGTGCTGGCGCAAATGGGTGAAGAGAACATGGCCAAACGCGTGCCGCTGCAGCGCCTTGGCGACGACGAGGACCTGAAAGGAGCGGCCATCCTGTTCGCCTCGCGTGCAGGCAAACACATCACCGGCCAGATCCTCGCCATCGATGGCGGTTCGGTGGCGGTGTGACGACACCTGAGGACGCGCTCGCCGACATTCCGTTCCTGCGGGCGCTGGGTGCACGGTTGGCGCGCGCCGACCACGGTGTTGCGGAAATTGCGCTCACCGTCGCGCCGGATCATGAGAACAGCTGGGG
>DASQAE010000647.1:0-2157 GCA_035635915.1 Burkholderiaceae bacterium
CGTCATGCCGCCCAGGTCCATCACCAGCGTGTCCTGGCCGCGCGTCATGGCAAGGTACACCTCGGCCAGCAATCCCGCGTCGAGCAATGCGCCGTGCAAAGTGCGGTGCGCGTTGGAAACCGCGTAGCGCTCGCACAGTGCGTCGAGCGAATTGCGCTTGCCGGGATGCAGGTCGCGCGCGAGCCGCAGCGAATCTGTGACAGCGTTGCAGTGCTGCGTGAAGGTCGGCATGCCGATGCGCGCGAGTTCGGCGTCGAGAAACTCGACGTCAAAAGCGGCGTTGTGAATGATGACTTCCGCGTCGGTCACGAAATCGAGCAGTTCGCGAATCACCTCGGCGAAGCGCGGTTTGTCCGCGAGAAACTCGCGCGTGATGCCGTGCACGGCAAGCGCGCCGTCGTCGCTGTCACGCTCCGGATTGATGTAGTAGTGCAGCCGTCGTTCGGTCAGGCGCCGGCCCACGATCTCGATGCACCCGATCTCGATGATCCGGTGCCCCTCTCTGACTTCCAGGCCGGTGGTTTCGGTGTCCAGAACGACTTGCCGCAAGCTAGACCTCCAGTCCCCCGCCCCCGCTTGCGGGGGAGGGCTGGGGTGGGGGGACGCGAAGCACAGACCTCGTCATGCGGCCTCCACCCTCACCCTCCCCCGCGTAGCGGGGGAGGGATTATTCGGCCGCTGCGACACTGCTGGGCACCACCACATGCTTCCCTCGATCCAACCACTGCCGCACCAGCGTGTACACCGTCGGCACCACGTACAGCGTCAGCGGCGTTCCGAACGCCATGCCGCCAACGATCACCCAGCCGATCTGAATGCGGCTCTCAGCGCCGGCGCCGATGGCGGTCGCGAGTGGCACGGCACCCAGCACCATCGCGCCGGTCGTCATCAGGATCGGCCGCAGGCGCAGCACGGCAGCGTGTTTGACGGCCGCAAAAAGTTCTTCGCCCTGCTCGCGCAACTGATTCGAGAACTCCACGATCAGGATGCCGTGTTTGGTGATCAGGCCCACCAGTGTCACCACGCCGATCTGGCTGTAGATGTTCCACGTGCCGCCCGTGAAGTAAAGCGCGAGCAGCGCGCCGGTCATCGACAGCGGCACGGAAAGCATGATCACGAACGGATCGGCAAAACTTTCGAACTGCGCGGAGAGCACGAGGTAGATGAATATCAGCGCCAGCACCAGCGTCAGATAGAACCCGCCACGCGCGTCGCGGAATTCGCGTGACTGGCCGTTCATATCGGTCAGGGCATCCTGCGGCAGTACGCGTTTTGCGGTTTCGTCCAGCACCGCAAGCGCCTCGCCGAGCGTGTATCCCGGCGCGAGCAGCCCGGTGATCGTCACCGCGCGCAGGCGCTGAAAGTGATTCAACGACTGCGGCGACACGCCCTCGACCACACCCACCACGTTGGCGAGTTGCACCATGCTGCCGTCGCGCGCGCGCACGTAGATGTCGCTGATGTCGTTCGGGCGCGTGCGATCGCGTGGCGCCACCTGCACGATGACGTCGTACTGCTCGCCGTCTTTCTTGAAGCGCGTCACCTGCCGGCCGCCGAGCATGGTCTGCAGCGTCAGGCCGACGGTTGCGACCGAGATACCGACATCGCCGAGTTTGTCGCGGTTGACGTCGACCCGCAGCTCCGGCGTGTTCAGACGCAGATCCGTTTGCAGTGCTTGCACGCCCGGGTACTTGCTCAGCTCCGCGACGAAGTTGCCGACGATGCGGTCCAGATCCGCGTACGGGATCTGCGCCATGATCACGTACTCGATCGGCAACGAGCGCGGCGATTGGCCCAGCGACGGTGGATTGACGGCAAAGCCGATCACACCCGGCAGCTGGGAGAGGCGCTGATTCAGCTCGCGTGTGATGTCCTGCTGCTTGCGCTTGCGTTCCTCCCACGGCGTGAGGCGCAGGATCGCGTTGCCGAAGTCCACGGTCGGAAACCCCGCCACCGCGTTGTAGGCAGCCGCTTCCGGAATCGTCTCGTAGTAGCTCTCGACCGCGCGCAGGTTTTCCGAGGTGTAGTCGACCGTTGCGCCAGGTGGCGATTGCAAGCGACCGAAGATGACCGCCCGATCCTCCAAGGGCGCAAGCTCGGAGCGGATAAGCGAAAACATCAAGCCGCCCACGGCGACCACGAGCGCCCAGACCATCA
>DASQAE010000648.1:0-3170 GCA_035635915.1 Burkholderiaceae bacterium
GGTGGTCGAAAGCAAGTCGTCGGCAAGTCCGTGCGCCGTTTTGGCGATGAAATGCGCTGATGCCGGCGCGACGACGATGGCGGCGGCGCCACGCGACAAATGGATGTGCGGCATCGCATCCGGCGCCTGGGCGCCGGTACCGCGCCACTGGTCGGTAAACACAGGCTTGCCGGACAGCGCCTGCATCGTGGTGGCAGTGACGAACTCCTGCGCCGCTGCGGTCATCACGACGGTCACGTCCGCGCCCTGGTCCTGCAAACGACGCACGAGTTCGCAGACCTTATACGCGGCGATGCCGCCGGTCATGCCGACCACGATCTTTTTGCCTGCGAGGTCCATGCGGTTGAAGTTATCCGAGTTTACGCATGCGTCGCAGTTCATCGAGGATCAGCAGCGCGGCGCCGCAGACGATGGCGCTGTCGGCGACGTTAAACGCGGGCCAGTGCCAACCGCCCCAATGGAAATCGAGGAAGTCGATCACGTGCCCGTAAGCAATACGATCGATGACGTTGCCCAGCGCGCCGCCGAGAATCAAGGCTAGCGCCGCGCTGAAAAGCTTTTGTTTGCCGTGCCGCGACAGCAGCCAGACGATGAATCCCGATGCCGCGATACCTACCAGCAGAAAAAGGGTTCCCTGCCAACCCGACGCGGCCGAAAGAAACGAGAACGCTGCGCCCTTGTTGTAGGTGAGCACAAGGTTGAAGAACCCCGTGATCGGAATGCTGTCGCCGTAGGAGAACACGCGCTCGATCATGATCTTGGTTGCCTGATCGAACGCGATCACGAGCGCTGCGATGACCAACCACGGCGCCATATCGCGCCGCCAGGACGAAAGCTGTATCTGCGACGCCATCAAGCCACCTTGCGCACTTCGCCGGCGCCGAAGAGATTGTCGATGCAACGCGCGCACAGGGTCGGATGATCAGCGGCCCTGCCGACTTCCGGCCGCCAATGCCAGCAGCGATCGCACTTCTTGTGCGGGCTCGGCACGACCTCGATGCGCTCGCTCTCAGCGTTGCGCGCGGCGTGCAAAGTGGCGCGGCTGGTGATCGTCACGAAGCGCAACTCATCACCTAGAGTGGCAAGCACCGCATGCCGTTCACCATGCAGATGCAGATCGACCTCCGCTTGCAGCGACGAACCGATCTTGCCGGCTTCGCGCTTCTCCTCGATCTGCTTGAGCACTTCGGCGCGGATGGCGCGGATGTTCGACCACTTGGCCAGCAGCGCCTCGTGACCCGGCACCGGCGGCAGTTCGTGATAGGTCTCGATGAAGATCGAAGTTGCGGCATCCGGCGAAACCGGTCGCTGGAATACCTGGTGTGCTTCCTCGGCGGTAAACGAAAGGAACGGCGCCATCAGGCGCAGCAGCGACGAGGTGATGTGCCAGAGCGCAGTTTGCGCCGAACGACGCGCGTGTGACCCTGGCTGCGTGGTGTACAGCCGATCCTTCAGCACGTCGAGGTAAAACCCACTCAGATCCTCGGAGCAGAACGTCTGCAGGCGCGCGACGAGCGGGTGAAACTCGAAGCGGTCGTAGCACGCCAGCGCCTCGGCCTGCAGCTGGGCGGTAAGTGCGATGGCATAACGGTCGAGTTCGACCATTGCGTCGACAGCGACCGCGTCGCGCCCGATGTCGAAGTCGCTGGTGTTGGCAAGCAGAAACCGCAGCGTATTGCGGATGCGGCGGTAGCTTTCCACCACGCGCTTGAGGATTTCGTCGCCGATGTACATCTCGCCTGAATAGTCGGCCGATGCGACCCACAGACGCAGGATCTCGGCGCCCATTTTGTTCGACAGTTCCTGCGGATCGATGCCGTTGCCAAGGCTCTTGCTCATCTTGCGGCCTTGCGCGTCGACGACAAAACCGTGCGTCAGCAGCGCCTTGTACGGCGCCCGGCCATCGATGCCGGCACCGATCAGCAACGATGAATGAAACCAGCCGCGATGCTGGTCGGAGCCCTCCAGGTACAGGTCGGCCGGATACGCGAGCAAGTCCGCGTGCGAGCCACGCATTACGGTGCGATGGGTCGATCCGGAATCGAACCAGACATCGAGGATGTCATTGATCTTCTTGTACGCCAGGGCTTCGCCTGGCGGCAGGAAGTCGGCTTCCGTCGCGCGGCTCCACGCTTCGATACCGCCTGCCTCGACCTTCTGTGCCACGGCTTCCAGGAGCTCGAGCGTGCGCGGATGCAACGCTCCCGATTCCTTGTGCTCGAAGAACGGCAGCGGCACGCCCCAGTTGCGCTGGCGCGAGATACACCAATCAGGGCGGTTGGCGATCATTCCATGCAGCCGTGCCTTGCCCCACGCCGGATAGAACGCGGTCGCATCGATCGCGCGCAACGCCGTCTGGCGCAGCGTTTCGCCGACGGTCTCAGTTTGGTGCACGCCCTTGGTTTCGCTCGTCGCGCCATCCATGCGGACGAACCATTGAGAAGCGGCGCGGTAGATCAGCGGCGTCTTGTGGCGCCAGCAGTGCATGTAGCTGTGCTCCTGCGTGTCCGCATGCAGGAGCCGATCGGCCACGCGCAGCGCATCGATGATCTTCGGGTTGGCGTCCCAGATTTTCATGCCACCGAAAAGCGGTAAGTCCTTTGCGTAGAAACCATCGCCGCCCACCGGGTTGAGCACCTGGTCGTTCGTCATGCCGTAGGACTTGCACGATTCGAAATCCTCCACGCCGTACGCAGGAGAGGAGTGGACCACGCCTGTGCCCGCATCAGCGGTGACGTAAGAACCCAGGTATGCGGGAGCAAAGCGGTCGTATCCCTTGTCGAGCGCAGAAAGTGGGTGCTTGAAGCGGACCAACTCGAGCGCGGTTCCGACCGTCGTCGCAACGATCCTGCCCTTCAGGCCGTAACGCTCGAGACAAGACTGCACCAGCGACTCGGCGAGCACGAGCAACCGATCGCCACAATCCACCAATGCATACGTGAACTCCGGATGGAAGTTCAGCGCCTGGTTGGCAGGAATGGTCCACGGCGTCGTGGTCCAGATTGCCGTGAAAGTGGGCTTGCCCAGCGACGGGACGCCGAAGGCGGCAGCGACCTTGCCTGTGTCCTCGGTGGCAAGCTCGAACGCGACGTCGACCACCGGCGATTTTTTGTTCAGGTACTCGACTTCCGCCTCGGCCAGGGCCGAGTTGCAATCGAAACACCAATTTA
>DASQAE010000649.1:0-2553 GCA_035635915.1 Burkholderiaceae bacterium
CGACGTTGGTGTGCAACAAGCGGCCCGGCAGCGATTGCATCCAGGGCGCCAGGCCGCGGAACATGTCGTGGCTCAAGCGGGTGCGAAACAGGATCTCTCCCATCCACACAAAAAGCGGCAATGCGGTCAACGTCCAGCTGGATGCCGCGCCCCAGGTCGTCACCGCCATCGCATCACCCGCGGGGCGTGCACTGAAGAGCTGCATTCCGATCCACGCAACACCCGACAGCGTGAGGCCGATCCAGACGCCGCTGCCGAGAATCAGGAACAGCGCGGCAATCAAGAGCGCCGCGATCGCGAGGTCGTTCATGCGTGCATGCGCCTCATTCGTTGCGCGTTGCCTCGTCGCTGTGCACCTCGACCCGCTGGCCGCGCAGCTCGAGCACCAGGTCGTCGAAAATCGCGATCGCGAGGATGACACTGCCTAACGCCATCGTCAGTTGCGGAATCCATAGCGGCGTGGCGTCGTTGCCGGTGGAGACGTCGTGGAACAGGTACGACTGCCACGACAACCGGCAGCTGTAGTACGCCGCCAGCGCCGCGAGACCGGTCGCCGCTGCCAGCGCCCAGCACTCCAGCACGCGCCGCTGCACCCCGTGCAGCGAGGAGAGCAGGAGCGTGACGCGAATGTGCTCGTTGCGCTTGAACGTGTGCGCCAGCGCCAGGAAGCCCGCCGCCGCCATCATGTAGCCCGCGTACGAATCGGTACCTGGCAGATGGAAATGCAGCTGCCGCCCGGCGATCGACAGCAGCACCATGATCAGCAGGCCGACCATAAAAAGCGCCGCCAGCCAGGCCGCGCCGTCGTACAGCGCGTCCAGGCCGCGGCGCACTGCGCCGGGCCGCATCCGCTTACTTCTTGAACGCCTCGATCAAGGCCTTGCCCTCAGGGCCGGCCTTGTCAAGCCACTCCTTGAGCATGACGTCGCCGACTTTTTTCATGTCCGCCTTCAGCTGCTCCGACGGTGCCACGATGTTCATGCCGTTTTTCTTGAGCAGATCGATGTACTCGACGTTTTTCGCCTTCGACAACGCCCAGCCGCGCGTCTCGGCCTCGGCCGCCGCTTTCAGAACCGCTTGTTTGCTTGCCGCGTCGAGCGCATCGAATGCCACCTTGTTGGCGATCACGGCGTTCTTCGGCAACCACGCCTGCGTGTCGTACCAGTACTTGATGTGCTCATAGGTCTTGGAGTCGTAACCGGTAGCACCCGAGGACATATAACCTTCGATGACGCCGGTTGCCAAGGCCTGCGAGAGTTCGGCCGCCTGCACCGTGACCGGCTGCGCGCCGACCAGTTCAGCGATGCGCGCCGTAGCGGGACTGTATGCCCGCCATTTCACGCCTTTGAGGTCGGCCGCGGACGAGATCGGTTTCTTGACGTAGATGCCCTGTGGTGGCCAGGGCACCGAGAACAGCAGCATCATTCCCTGCTCGCCCAGTTTTTTCTCGATCAGCGGTCGCTGCGCCTTGTACAGCCTGGCGGACTCGTCGTAGCTGTCGGCAAGGAAGGGCAGGCCGTCGGCACCAAAGATCTGCCATTCATTCTGAAAATTGGCGAGCAGGATTTCTCCCGCCTGCGCCTGGCCACCTTGCACCGCACGCTTGATCTCGGGGGCTTTGAACAACGAAGCGTTGGCGTGCACCGTGATCTTCAACTTGCCGCCGCTCGCTTTTTCAACATCATTGGCGAACTGAACCAGATTTTCGGTGTGGTAGTTGGTCGCTGGGTATGCCGCCGGCAGATCCCACTTGGTCTGCGCCGTGGCGCCGAATACGACGCCGCCGAGCGCAACGGCCAGCAATGTCGATTGAAATCTCATCATGTCTCCTCGGTAGACTGCGCGCGTTCGCAAGCGCGGCGCCAGCCGCTGCAAGCGTGGTGTGAGGAAGACAAGTTTGCCAGAGCCATTCCCCGCAGCCGCGATTTTCAGCCGATTTGCCGCCGATTTGCGCAACTGCCACAGCCGCCACCATGTGCGATCGCCCCGTTGCCACTCCACACCTCGGCATCCTGATGTTGGCGACGCGGTTTCCGCGGCCCGTCGGCGATATCGGCAACGCCGCGAGCTTCTCCTTTCCGGTTCGTTATCGCACTGTCGCCGGCGCCACGCCGCAACGTGTGGTCCGTGAACGCGCTTCGGGTCTGCTCGATCGGTTCGTCGCGGCCGCCAACGAACTCGTGGAGAAAGGTGCGATCGGCATTACGACAAGCTGCGGTTTCCTCGCTGCATTCCAACAGGAGCTGACGGCGGCCGTTCCCGTGCCGGTGGCAACGTCGAGCCTGCTCCAGGCAGCTTGGCTGGCGCGCCTGCTGCCCGCCGGACGTTGCGTCGGCGTAGTGACCATCGACGCCGCAGCGCTCGAAGCAGACCACCTGGCGGGTGTCGGTGCGCCGCTCGACCTGCCGATCGAAGGCGTGGATCCTGGCGGAGAGTTCGCCACTCATATCCTGGGCGACCACACGACCCTCGACCTCGTTGCCGCTGAACGCGAGGTCGTCGATGCGGCAATACGCCTGGTCGCGCGCCGCCCCGATGTCGCCGCGATCGTGC
>DASQAE010000650.1:0-2032 GCA_035635915.1 Burkholderiaceae bacterium
TCCCAGAGCCTTGCGCTGGCGTAGTACGGATGACCCTGGTGCTCGTACTGCTCGAGGATCGGACGTTTGAACGCCTCTTGCTGTTCCGCCGACCAGGAACCGCCGCGCGCTTCGATGCCGTCGCCCTTGACGGTCGCGAGCACGCTGGCCGCCTGCTCGCCGCCCATCACGCTGATGCGCGCGTTCGGCCACATCCAGAGAAACCGCGGCGAATAGGCGCGCCCGCACATGCCGTAGTTACCGGCGCCGAACGAACCGCCGATGATCACCGTGAACTTCGGCACCTGCGCGCATGCGACCGCGGTCACCATCTTCGCTCCGTGGCGCGCGATGCCTTCGTTCTCGTACTTGCGCCCGACCATGAATCCGGTGATGTTCTGCAGGAACACCAGCGGCACGCGGCGCTGGCAGCAGAGCTCGATGAAGTGCGCGCCTTTTTGCGCGCTCTCCGAAAACAGGATGCCGTTGTTGGCGATGATTCCTACCGGCATGCCCTGGATCCACGCGAAACCCGTCACCAGCGTGGCGCCGTAGCGCGCCTTCCATTCGTCCAGTTCGGAGCCGTCGACCAGGCGCGCGATCACCTCGTGCACGTCGTACGGTTTGCGCGTGTCGGTGGGAATGACGCCGTATAGCTCGCGCGGATCGGCCAGTGGCTCGCGCGGTGCTCGCAGCTGCAGCGGACTCGGTTTCCGATAATTGGTGGTGGCGAGAATGCGCCGCGCCAGCGCGAGAGCGTGCGCATCGTTGGCGGCCAGATGATCCGCAACGCCGGAAAGGCGCGTGTGCACGTCGCCGCCGCCCAGTTCCTCCGCACTCACGACCTCGCCGATCGCCGCCTTGACCAGCGGCGGTCCGGCGAGAAAGATCGTGCCCTGGTTCTTGACGATGATCGACTCATCGCTCATGGCCGGGACGTATGCGCCGCCGGCGGTGCACGAGCCCATCACCACGGCGACCTGAGGAATGCCCTGCGCCGACAGCGTCGCCTGGTTGTAGAAAATGCGACCGAAGTGGTCGCGGTCGGGAAACACGTCGTCCTGGTTCGGCAGGTTGGCGCCGCCGGAATCGACCAGATAGATGCAGGGCAACTGGTTCTCGCGCGCGATCTCCTGCGCGCGCAGGTGTTTTTTGACCGTGATCGGGTAGTAGGTGCCGCCCTTGACGGTGGCGTCGTTGCAGACAATGACGCACTCCCGTCCTCCTACCCGTCCAACGCCTGTGATGATGCCGGCGCACGGCGCTTCATCGCCGTACATTCCCAGCGCAGCGAGCTGCGACAGTTCGAGAAACGGCGTGCCCGGGTCGAGCAGCAGTTGCACCCGATCGCGCGGCAACAACTTGCCACGCGCGGCGTGTTTCTTGCGCGCCTCTTCGCCACCGCCTTCGGCAATCTTCGCGACCTTGGCCTTCAGGTCGGCCACCAGTGCACGCATCGCGTCGGACGCAGTGCGAAAGTCATCGGAACGCGGATTGAGCTTGCTTTCGAGGGCGGTCATCGGGACTTGACGCGCACGTCAGGGACGGCAATGGTAGTGCACAAGAAAACTATCGCACCGCCCCCACGGTCGCAGGGCGCACGGCTCGATGGCGCGCGAAGTGCAACGCCGCCAAGCCCAATGCAATCAGGTTCAGGCTCGACGAAAGCAGATACGGGAGCCCGACGCGCCAGTCCGTTGACGGGAACCGGCTCACTTCGGCGAGAAGCGGCGCACCGATAATCGGTGCTACCACGATCATCAGGCTTGCCAGCGACGACAGCGTACCCATGACCAGGCCTTGCTCGCGCGGATCGGCCGCCTTGGACACGATCGCGACGGTCGCCGGCGCAACCGCAAACGCAAGGAAATTCGAAAAGATGATCGCGTACATCATCCAACCCTGCGTCGCAAGGCCGTAGCCGGCGAAAGCCAGCGTGCCGGACGCGAGTCCGAACAACACCGCACGTTGTTCGCCGAGTTTGCGCAACATCAGGCCGAGCAATCCGCCTTGCACCACGGCCGCGGCCACGCCCACCACGAACAATGACAGG
>DASQAE010000651.1:0-5011 GCA_035635915.1 Burkholderiaceae bacterium
GCTACCTCGAGCCCTGTCAGGCCCGGTATGCGGATATCGAGAAATGCGATGTCGGCTGCGCCTTCGCGAGCGAGGCTCAGTGCGTCGACACCGTTGTCGACCGTGCCGATCAGTTCGAGCTCGGGCCACACCTGCGCCATACGCGCGCGCAGGAACTCGACCAGGTGCGGTTCGTCGTCGGCAATCAGGGCGGTCGGCATCGAGCAATCA
This sequence comes from Burkholderiaceae bacterium, assembly GCA_035635915.1. GTDB lineage: Bacteria > Pseudomonadota > Gammaproteobacteria > Burkholderiales > Burkholderiaceae_F > JAKANT01. The sequence continues at coordinate 211 of DASQAE010000651.1, forward strand.
CAGGGTGAGCGGCAAGGCGACCCGTACCCGCGTACCGGGCTGGGCATCTTCTATCGTCAAACCCGCACGCCCGTCGTAGAGCGCCGCAAGCCGTTCGCGCAGGTTGCTGAGGCCAAGCCCCGACGCGGTCGCAGGCGCGAATCCGAGCCCGTCATCGGCCACCTCGACCAGCAATGTCGTGGCGTCGGACCGCACACTGACCTTTACCGCGCCGCCTTGCATCTTCGGTTCCAGGCCGTGCTTGATGGCATTTTCGACCAGCGGCTGGATCAACAGCGGCGGAAATGGGTGCGCGCGCAATTGCGCCGGCACGTCGATCGAATAACTCAAGCGCGCTCCCATGCGTATGCCCAGGATGTCGAGGTAAGCGCGCACGAGATCGAGTTCCCGTCCGACGTCGACCTGGCTTGCGCGGCTGGCCGCGAGTGACGCGCGCAACAACTCGATCAGGCGCGTCAGCATGAGGCGCGCTTTGTCGGGTGCCGTATCGATCAAGCTGGCCACGTTGGCGAGCGTGTTGAACAGGAAGTGCGGCTCGATTTGTGCCTGGAGCGCGCGCAGTTGGGCGTCCAGCAGTTGCTTGTCCGCGGCCAGTGCGCGCACCCGTTCGCGTTCGCGCTCCGCCTCCACACGCGCCAGCCGCGCCTTGTTCGCCATGTATCGATACCAGAACGCGGAAATCAGGATCGAAAAGAAGATGATCTGCAGCAATACCCGCGGCGACTCGAACACCAGGCGCTGTACATCGACACCGAGCAGCGTGAGTCCGATCACGTAGCCCGTCAGCACGCCGAGGATCGGGATGCCGGCGTAGAAGACGGCACGCTGGCGCATCGAAAATGCATCGAGCCGATCGGGGCCAAGAATCCTGAGCCCGAGGCGAAACAGGATATGGATCGAAAAACCGATGCATTGCGAGACCACGAAGTTCGCAATTGCCGCGGCACCCAGGTTCAGGTTGCGCGAAAAGCCCCAGCCGATCAGCGTCAGCGCGAGCGCGATTCCGGTGTTGAAGAGGAACGTCCAAACCCATGGCAGCCAGCGTGGCCCGACCGCACCGCGATACCAGTTCGGCGACCACCAGTGGCGCCAGGAATCACGCAGCAGGGTCGCGTCCAGCATGGGTGTTTGCGCTCGGCCGGCGCCTTGGTTCTGATCAGCGCGGACGGCGTTCAAGGTTGTTCAGGATCAACGTGAGTGCACTGTACGGCCCTGGCATCACGCGGCCAACGTCGTTGGCGCCAATCGACTCCTGGCGGGCGCCAATCGACGCTGCAACATCCCGGGCGGCGGCCGCAACCTCAGGCGGCTTCTTCTTTGCCTTTGCGTTTCTTGAGCTTGGTCCTGATCCGTTCCTGCTTGAGCGAGGACAGGTAGTCGACAAAAACCTTGCCCGTCAGGTGATCCATTTCGTGCTGAACGCAAACCGCGAGCATGCCCTCACAATCGATCTCGTGGGTCTTGCCATCGGTGTCCTGGAACCTGACCCGCACGCGCGCCGGACGGCGCACTTCGTCGTAGATGCCCGGCACCGAGAGGCACCCCTCTTCGCACAGCTCGGTCTCCTCGGACGCCCAGAGGATCTCCGGATTGATGAAGACGCGCAGCCGATCCTTGTTTTCCGAAATGTCGATCACAATGATGCGTTCGTGCACGTCCACCTGAGTTGCCGCAAGGCCGATACCGGGTGCCGCATACATCGTCTGCCCCATGTCGGCGACCAGCTGGCGCAGGCGTGCATCGAACACGGTGACGGGTTGTGCCACCTTTCGTAGGCGAGGATCGGGATATTCAAGGATTGGCAGCAGTGCCACGAACAGCTCTTTTCCTGGTGATGCGATTGATCGGATCAAATTTTCCGCGCGGCTCGACAGCGCGGAGGACAGGGCACATTGCATCCCTTTTTGACCCTTCGGAAGCCCCCCACAAAGCGATACTCGGCGCCAAATATTGCCCACGGCGGTAGCAGGTGAGCCGCTTGGCCTCGCTAATTGCAGCTAGGGACCCACGAGAAGATCCGTTGCGATATCAAGGCACTAGGTCCAGAATTTTAAGCCTTTCGTCATGATTTCAATGCGCTGGCCCGTATCCGCTGGTTTGTATGCGCCGGTTGTGTGGGCAAATTGGGGCAGTTCGTGATCCGCTGACCGCGGCTGCCGACCCAAATGGGGACCGCGCCGCCGGTCCAGTCCGAGGGAGTTTCGATGATCAAGCTTTGTCTTCCCACACTGCGCGCCTGGCTGACCCTGGCGGTATCGGGCCTTGGCCTCGCAGGCGGCCTCGCGGCGCAGGAACCGCCGACCTCGCGTTATCCAATCACGACCGATCAGCGCCGCGTCGCAGAACAGGTTGCGCAGGCGGGCGTTCCTCTCTCCGCGCTCGCCCCCAATGCACCTGAGAGCTACACCATCAAACGCGGCGATACGTTGTGGGATATTTCGAAGATCTTCCTCACTACGCCGTGGCGCTGGCCCGAACTTTGGGGCATGAATCGGCAGGACATTGCCAATCCGCACTTGATCTTTCCGGGCCAAACACTCGTGCTGGTCAAAGGTGAGGGGCGCGCATACCTGAAGGTCGCCGGCGGTACGACCCAGCCGTTGCCGGGTGCGCCTGGCGATTCGGTCCGCCTCTCGCCGCAGCTGCGCGATGAGGGCGTCGACCGCGGCGTGGCGGTCACCAGCATTCCAAACAACCTGATCGAGCCGTTCCTCTCGCAGCCGATCGTGGTCGACGCGGGTGAGCTGTCCAAGTACCCGCGCATCGTGGCCACACAGGAAGGCCGTTTCAACATCGGCCGCGGCGACGCTGCTTACGTGCGCGGCGTTTCCAACGACAAGATCGAGAACTACCACGTTTTCCGTCCTGCGCGTCCGCTGTATGACCCGGACGACGTCAACCGCAAGAAGCCGATCGCGTACGAAGCTTTTTACCTTGGCACGGCGCGCATGTCCAAACCGGGTGAGGTAGCCACGCTGCGGGTGCAGGACAGCAAGGAGGAAATCGGGGTCGGCGACCGGCTGGTGCCGATCGAACGGCAGAACCTGATTGCGTACGTGCCGCACCGTCCCGAAAAGGCCGTCGACGGGCGCATCGTTTCGGTCTACGCCGGCGTCGAGCAGGCGGGCCCGCAAAACATCGTGACCCTGAACCGGGGCCGCAACGACGGGTTGGAAATCGGTCACGTGCTCGCGCTGCTGGAAACCGGCGCGACGGTGCGCGACATCACGGTCGGCGGACGGCAGTACGTGAAGCTTCCCGACGAACGCATCGGCGAGATGTTCGTGTTCCGTGTATTCGATCGCATCTCCTACGCGCTCATCATGAACGTCATCAAGCCGGTCAAGGTTGGCGATCGTTTTACCCAGCCGGACAACACGCAATACGCGTCCGTCGAGCCGCGCCCCGCCGCGTCGGCGTTGCCAGCGTCAGCGCCGATCGCGCCGCCGGTCGTGACGACGCCCATGAACACGCCACAAACCGTTTCGCCGGGCAAATAATCGATACCAGGCCCGGTTGAAGTAGGTAACGCTTCGCGCAGGTTGCCACCGGACGGCGCGCCGATAATCGGCGCGCCGTTTTGTTTTGTGAGCCGACATGGATGCGGGCGAACGCGCCGCCTGGTTGCGCCTGCTGCTGACTCCTGGCCTCGGGCCGCGCACCGCGCGTGAACTGCTTGCGGCGTTTGGTCTGCCGCAGCAGGTTTTTTCTGCTGGCAGCGCTGCGCTGGGCAGATACGTTTCCGCCGACCTCGCCAACCTGATCCGGCAAGCGCCTAGCGCGCCGATCGAGGCGACGATTGCCAACGCGGAGCAATGGCTTGCCGGTGGCCTCGATCGATCACTGGTGACGCTGGCCGACCCGGACTACCCGCGCGCGCTGCTCGAATGTTCGGACCCGCCGGCGGTGCTTTTCGCGTGGGGGCAACGCGGGCTGCTCGCGTCAACCGCGCTGGCGATCGTCGGCAGTCGCAGCTGCACGCAACAGGGACGCGAGACCGCGCTGGCGTTTGCGAAGGCACTTGTGCACGCGGGGCTGACGATCGTCAGCGGACTTGCGATCGGAATCGATGCCGCCGCCCATCGCGGCGCGCTGCAAGCGAGCGAGGAGGGCGCGGTGGCGAGCACAATTGCCGTGCTCGGCAGCGGCATCGACGTCGTGTATCCGGCGAGCCAGCGCGCGCTGACGGAATCCATCCGCGCACGCGGTCTGCTGCTTTCCGAGTTCGCGCCGGGCGCACCAGCGCTGGCGCAGAACTTTCCGCGGCGCAATCGCATCATCGCCGGGCTGGCGCGCGGCGTTCTTGTGGTCGAAGCGGCACTGCGCTCCGGCAGCCTGATCACGGCGCGGCTGGCGGCCGAACTTGGGCGTGAGGTTTTTGCGATACCAGGTTCGATCCACTCGCCCACGGCGCGCGGGTGCCACCGGTTGATCAAGGACGGCGCGAAGCTGGTGGAAAGCGCGCAAGATGTCCTCGATGAGCTGCACCTGCCGCACGCGAGCGCGCCGCCGGATGCGGCGGCCCGCGCAGAATCGGTCTCGCGCTTGAGCGAAGCGCAGCGCCTGCTGCTGGCCATCCTGGGGCACGACCCGGTGGACCTGGACACACTCGCGTTGCGCTGCGAGGGTACGGCGGGCAGCGTGAGCGCCACCTTGCTCGAACTCGAGTTGGCCCAATATGTTGAGCGTTTACCCGGCAACCGCTACCAGAGATTGCGGTAGTGCCAAGTAACGCTTTGACACGCGCCGGCCTTCGGCGGTAGAGTCGAAAAAGATGTTCGACATCTTCGTCTACCTGTTC
>DASQAE010000652.1:0-1692 GCA_035635915.1 Burkholderiaceae bacterium
GTCTTTTCCTTTTCGACCAATACGCCTAGAACGCGCGTCTCAACCAGCGACAGCGGCGGCAACTGCATGAAGGCTCCTCCTGGGCGTTCTCGGCCCGCGGGCCGGCGATGCTAGCTTGACCCTATCTGTACTACAGCGTAGATTACTGACCGATCAGTCAGTAACGGAGCCGGCCGGAATCCGGCCGGAGGCGGCAGCGCACCGCAACTCCATTCTTCCAACAATTCGTCTCGGTCGGCAGCGCAACGCGCGCCGGATCCGGTGGCGAGATCCAGGCAAAACGATGAGCAGCATGGAAGTCACCCCTCCCCGCCCACGTTGGGAGAGGCGCAAAGAGGCACGCCCGGCCGAGTTGTTGGCCGCCGCGCTCGATCTTTTCGTGGAAAAAGGCTACGCCGGCACACGATTGGACGACGTGGCTGCACGCGCCGGCGTCTCCAAGGGCACGCTTTATTTGTACTTTCAGAACAAGGAAGAGTTGTTCAAGGCGGTCGTGCGCGAGAACATCGTCACACCGCTGGCCGAGGCCGCGCAGGAAATGCGCGAGTTCGACGGCCCCAGCGCGGAGCTGGTGCGCAACCTGATCACCGCGTGGTGGAAGGACTTTGGCTCTACCCACGCGGGTGGTCTCACCAAGCTGCTGATGGCCGAGAGCGGCAACTTCCCCGAGATCGCCGGTTTTTTCCTCGCCGAGGTCATCGAGCCCTGGCACCAGCTGCTGGGGTCCGCGGTCGCGCGTGGCATCCGGCGCCGTGAGTTCCGGCCGGTCGACGTAGCGTTATTCACGCGGGTGATGACGGCGCCGCTCGTGATGTTGAGCCTTTGGAATCGATCTTTCGGCGCTTGCAGCACCCAGCCCGTTGATGCGGACGCGTTCGTGGCTATGTTGCTGGACACACACTTGACCTCACTTCGCACCACGCGCAAAAACGCACCGCGCAAGGCAGCCGCCAAGACCAACAAGCGCATCAAGGGAGCGCGGCGGTGAAACACCGCAAGCGCTACGGTCTATGTGAAGCTCGAGTCGCGTGAGCGGCACGCGTGCGGGGATGCGACGGAACGTCGAAAAAGTGGCGCCAGTCGTCAGGGCATGCAGCAACCGATTGTTAGAATTTTGTTTGCCCGATAACAAACCGCACTACAGAGTCCGATCGCGAACATGGCAACCGCCGGCATGGACATCGAAAAAGCGCGTCAGAACATGATCGAGCAGCAGATCCGCACCTGGGAGGTGCTGGATCAGTCGGTGCTCGATCTGCTGCCGCTAGTCAAGCGCGAAAATTTCGTTCCGCCCGCGCTTCGTCTGCTCGCGTTCGTCGACATGGAGATCCCGCTCAAGGTGGATGTCGATGGCGTGGCGTACGACAGCGGCGAAGCGATGTTCACGCCCAAAATGGAGGCGCGTTTCCTGCAGGAACTTGCCGTGCGCTCGCACGAGCGTGTGCTCGAGATCGGCACCGGCTCCGGCTACATGGCGGCGCTGCTTGCCCATCGGGCGCAACACGTGTTGTCGATCGAGATCGACGAACGCCTGCATCGTTTCGGCTCGACCAACCTGGCGCGCGCTGGTGCGCGCAACGTCACGATCGAAGCGGGCGATGGTGCGCGCGGCTGGGCAGCGCGTGCACCCTACGACGTGATCATGGTGTCGGGCTCGCTGCCCGCGGTGCCGGCCGAGTTGCTCGCACAGAT
>DASQAE010000653.1:0-2374 GCA_035635915.1 Burkholderiaceae bacterium
TCAATTCGTCCATCGTAAAACACAGACTGTGGACCGGACGACGGCGGTTCTGGAATCCGCCCTTGTTCTGCGAACACGCTGCCGTCGCTGCCGATGACCCGATAGTAGATGCGATCCACCGCGTCGTACTCGAGGATGCGCAAGACCGCGGCGGGCAGGTCGGCACTCACCTTGCCCGATTGCACGTGCACCTGCTGTGCCAGAGACACGACAGAATCGAGCAGCCATCTATCGTAGATGCGATTGGCAAAATCTACCACGAAGTAATAGGCGAGCAATGCGCCGATCAGCCATAGCGCAAGTAGAGGGGGCATGAGCCAGGCGATCAGCCGCCGGCGTACCGAAGTTTCACTCATTTGGGATCTTGTCGATCATGTATCCCAGGCCGCGGATGGTGCGGATGGCAACACCGGCGGGCTCCAGTTTGCGGCGCACGCGGTGCATGAACACTTCGACCGCGTTTTCTCCCGCGTGCTCGTCGGCGCCATACAGCTTTTCCAGCAGCCCTTCCTTGCTGACGACGCGTCCGACACGCAGCAGCAGCGTCTCCAGCAGTGCGATCTCGCGCGCCGATAGATCCACGGGTTCTCCACCGATCTCGACGCGCCGGCCGACGGTGTCCAGACTCAGCGCGCCGTGCCGCAGGATCGGCGCGGGGGTGAAGCTTGCTCTGCGTAGCAGCGAGCGTACCCGCGCCTCCAGCTCCGCGAGATTGAAGGGCTTTGCAAGATAGTCGTCCGCACCTGCATCCAAGCCGCTGACGCGATCCGCGACAGCACTTCGTGCCGTGAGGATCATCACCGGAGTGCGCCCGCCGCCAGCCCGGTAATTCCGCAGCACTTCGAGGCCGTTGCGCTGCGGCAATTGCAGATCGAGGATCACGAGGTCGTATGACGTCACGCCAAGTGCGGCTTCCGCACTCAATCCATCCGCCACCACGTCGACGGCGTGACCTGATTTGGACAGGCTGCGCGAGACACCGTCTGCGAGGTAGTGATCGTCTTCGACTAAGAGTATGCGCATGATTGCCGGGCGTAAGATTCCAGTAAGGTTGGGGGAATAGGCTACGCCAGTCGAAGCAATTGCCGCCTGCAAGTTCTGTTCATGTCCAAATGGTCTCTGGTTCTGGTTGCCGTGGTCGCGAGTATTCCCTGTTCCGCGTTCAATGATAGCGATCAAGCCCCGATTTCGCTAACGTTGTCGGCAGCGGAAACGCTGCTTGCCTCCCAGAGCCGTGATCTTATTGCTTCGCGACGGGCGCTGGAGGGCGCGCAGGCCGACCGCCTGACCGCGGGTCAGCGGCCGAACCCGGCTCTCTCGCTTTCAACGCTGTCGATCGATCCGCGTCGCATTGGGGCCGGACCGCCCTGGGAAAAGAGTGTGGATACCGCGTTGCAGGTCTCACAACCGATCGAACGTGGCGGCAAGCGCGACTTGCGTAGTGCCGCCGCCGATCACAACGTGCTGGCGGCGAGTTTCGATGTGGACGAAACGCGGCGACAGCAGAGATTTCTGCTGCGGCAGACGTACTTCGACCTGCGTCTCGCCCAGGAACGCGTATCGATCAGCCGCGAAACAGTCATGGCGTTCAGGAGAACGCTCGATGCAGCCAACGTGCGGCTCAAAAGCGGCGCCATCGCAGCGGCTGATGTATCGCGAATTTCGGTGGACGCGCTGCGTGGCGAAAACGACCTGCGACAGAATATCGCCGAACTCGAACGCGCGCGAGTGGCGCTCGCCTATTTGATTGGGTTGGAAATGCGCGCAGCCAACATCGAGGCCACCGATCCCTGGCCTGAGCTGACACCAATGCCCGACATGCCAGGAAACGAGGTGCTGGACGTTCGGCCGGACGTACGTGCAGCCGTCGAGCGTGCGAACTCGGCGCGCAAGGCCGCGCAACTGGCGGCCGCGAAGCGCTCTCGTGACGTTACCGTGTTTGCGCAATTCGAGAAATTTGCGGGGCAGCCCCAGAACAACACCATCGGATTCGGGATCAGCGTACCGGTGTTCCTGAATTATTCATACGAGGGAGAAATTCGCCGAGCGGAATCGGATCGGTATGCCGCGCAGGACAATCTCGATCGCGTACGCGCGCTGGCTCGCACGGAAATCGCGCGAGCTTGGACAGATCTCGCGTCGGCCCGCGATCGGGTCGACCGATTCGACGGGCAACTGCTCGCTTCCGCCCGGAAAGCCGCAGAGGCTTCGGAGTTTGCCTACAAACGCGGCGCGCTCGGCGTGATGGATCTGCTCGATGCGCGGCGTTCGCTGAATGCAACCCAACTCGACGCCGCGCATCGAGCAGATCCATCACGCCGAGCGCGCCGCGTTTGTAGGCAAACTCCGAAGCCTCTGCGGCTTTCCGGGCGGA
>DASQAE010000654.1:0-4267 GCA_035635915.1 Burkholderiaceae bacterium
TGCTCGCCCTGGGTGTCTTGCTTGCAGGCGTCGGCAGGCTGGTGTCGATCGCAAAGGTGGGCCTGCCAAAACCGACCGCCGTCTGGCTCGGATATCTGATCCCCGAGCTGACGCTTCCCGTGATCATCGTCGTTGCGCATCGCATGGGAAGTTGAAGCAGCTATTGCGCTTTGCAGTATGGCGTTGTTCTTCTAGGGGACTCACGGCCCGGGCGCGCGGGTGAAGCGGTGCCGGTCTGCGCATAAGATGCGGCCCGCCCAAGAGGCGATCCTCAATTTCAATTCGCGGAGAGAAGAATGAAGCCTATGACTGCGCTGGTCCTTGTCTGCTGTTTGGCAATCGCCGGATGCGCCGGCACATCGCTCAACGTGCAGAAGTCTTACGGGCCAACGTCGGGAGAGAAGTTCAGCTACGCAATCAACCCCAAGGTCGAGGTGTCGGCGGAAGCGCTCGAGATCATGGAAACGCGCCTGAAGTCGCAGCTTGGCGATAGCCTCCAGGCGTCGGCGGGCCAGTCCGGCAAGAACGTCGAGATTTCGATCACCAACTATTACATGCGCCATGGCGCCACGCGCGCAATGGTGGGAATCATGGCTGGCGCAGACAACATACTGAGCCAGGTCACGGTGCGCGACGCTGCCAGCGGCTCGGTCTTGGGTGAGTTTGTGGTGGAGTCGAAGAACCCTTCAGCGTGGGGAACGTCGCGCGGTCTGATCGAGGAACACGCCGACAAGATCGTGTCGTACCTCAAGAGTGGCCGCAACTGAACGCCAGTGAGTGAAGCCGCGTGACGCGACGATTGCCTGGGAATTGGGAAACGATCGTTGTCGGCGCTGGCGTGTTCGGAGCCTGGACCGCGTGGCACCTTCAGCAGCGCGGCATGCGCGTGCTGCTCGTCGATGCGTACGGCGCTGCCCACGCGCGCGCATCGAGCGGTGGCGGGTCGCGCATGACGCGCGGCAGCTACGGACCGGACGAGATCTACACGCGTCTGGCGTACGACTCGCTCGCGCAGTGGAAGTGGTTGTCGGATCGCGCCGGCTTGCCGATCCTGCATGAGATCGGTGTGCTCATGTTCTTCGGCCAGCGCGAGAAGTACGTCGATGACACGCTTGCCGTGCACGCGAAGTTGAACCTGTCGACCCACTTGCTCGAGCGCGCCGAGCTCACGCGGCGCTGGCCGCAAGCGCGCTGGGATGACGTGGCGCTCGGGATCTTCGAGCCGCAGTTTGGCCCGCTCATCGCACGTCGCGCGGTGCGGACCCTGGTGCACGAGTTTGAACGCGCGGGTGGAACGACGGCGATCCTGGCCGTGAAACAACCGAGGGGCAACCAGCGCCTCGCCAGCCTCCACACCAGCAGCGGTGCAGCGCTCAGCGCAGATCGCTACGTCTTTGCGTGTGGCGCGTGGCTTCCCAAGCTGTTCCCTGACCAGCTCGGCGGTCGAATCTTTCCGACGCGCCAGGAAGTATTTCTTTTTGCTCCGCCCGCTGGGGACGACCGCTTCGCCGCACCCAACTTTCCCGGTTGGGCGGACTTCAACGCAGGCGATATGTATTACGGTTTCCCTGATCTCGAAGGGCGCGGCTTCAAGATCGCGCACGATAAACACGGGCCGCCGATCGATCCCGATACTTCAGACCGCGTCGCGAGCGCAGCGGGTCAACAAGACGTGCGCGAATACCTTGCCCGTCGTTTCCCGGCGCTCGCAGATCGCCCGCTCGTCGAGTCACGCGTCTGCCAGTACGAGAACAGTGCGAGTGGCGATCTGCTGATCGATCGGCACCCGACACTCCAAAATGTCTGGCTGGTCGGAGCGGGCTCGGGCCACGGGTTCAAGCACGGCCCCGAGGTCGGACGTTTGACTGCGGAGTTGGTGCTCTCAGACGGCGTCGCGCAGGAGCCGCGCTTCAGCCTCGCGACCAAGGCGCTGGTGCAGAACCGGCGTGTGCATTGATGCGCGGAATCCTTCGGCTTGCTGTTCCCCTATCGCGCGAACGTGCGCGCCGCGAAGAACGAGCTGCGCGACGACCTGTTCCGGCGAACGAGCGAGATAACGAGGGGTGTCGCGATCGCGCTGTCGCCAATCACCGGGGGCCAGTGACCCCAAGGCTAGCGTTACGATCACGGGCCGAAGACGTCAGACAGATGGAAAACATGCGAGTCGCATTCGGCTTGAAGGCCCGAACGGGTCGGGCGGCGTTGGTCGCGATCGCCGGTGACGCGCAGCAGCCGCAGTTCATCGAACGCGCGCAAATCCCGCTCCTGCCGGAGGGCGACTGGGCGCCCTACCACGCGGCGGAAGGCCTTGCCCCCGCGGACGCGCGCGAGAGCGTGAAGCGCAGCATCGCATCTGCGCATCGTCTCGCGGCAAGCGGCATCCGGGAAGCCGCGCAGCGTCTTACTGCGGCGGGTCACGAAGTGTGTGGCTGCGCGGTGCTCGTCGGAACCGGCATGCCGGACTGGAGCACCGACGAGATCCTCGCTGTTCACGTCCGCATGCACAAAGCCGAGGGCGAGCTGTTTCGCGATGTACTCGTTGCAGGAACGCGTGCTTGCGATCTGCCATTGACGACGCTCCCCGACAAGTCAGCGCTGGACGATGCTGCAAAGGCGCTCGGTATGACGCGCGCGCGCCTTGACGCGCAGCTCGCCGCGCTGGGGAAGTCCGCTGGGCCGCCATGGACCAAAGACCAAAAGGAAGCCGCTGCTGCTGCACTCGTAGCGCTCGAGCGCGCCGGGCGTGGCGTCGTTAAGTGACGAAGCCGCGCGCATGCTTCGCGTAGGTCTCATCTCCGACACGCACGGCCTTCTGCGGCCGGAAGCGAAGAAGTACCTCAGCGGCAGCGACTACATCGTCCACGCAGGCGACATCTGCGATCCACGCATCCTCGAAGAGTTGGCTGCGTTGGCGCCGGTCACCGCCGTACGCGGCAACAATGACCATGGTGCTTGGGCCGAGCAATTGAGAGAGGCCGAGTTCCTGCAGGCAGGTGAAGTAGTGGTTTACATCGTCCACGACCTGGCGCAAATTGCGATCGAGCCCAACAGCACCGGCGTCCGCGTGGTCGTCTCCGGCCACTCGCACAAGCCCGTCGTGGAGCAACGCCACGGCGTGTTGTACGTCAACCCTGGCAGCGCAGGCCCGCGGCGCTTCAAGCTTCCGATCGCGGCCGGCGAACTTTTGATCGACGGGGACGCCGTCTCCGCGCGCATTGCGGAGTTTGCCGGTCACAACGCTTCTTGACGCTCGCGCCGGACGACAACGTTCGACGGGCAAAATGCGGTCATGCATATCGCCATCCTCACGTTCCAGGGCTTCAACGAACTCGACTCCATCGTCGCGCTCGGCATTCTCAATCGCATCAGGAAGCCGGGTTGGCGCGTGACGCTTTGCTGCCCGGAGCCGACCGTCACTTCGATGAACGGTGTGGTCGTGCACGCACAATCAACTTTGACCGAGGCACGAACCGCGGATGCGGTCATCGTCGGCAGCGACGTTCGAACGCGGGAACTCGTCGGCGATCAGTCGATCATGAGCCAGCTCGCGCTCGATCCTGCGCGACAGCTCATCGGCGCTCAGTGCTCAGGGACGCTCATGCTCGCAAAGCTCGGGCTCCTCGTTGGCGCTCCGGCCTGTACCGATCTCAAGACAAAGCCCTGGGTACAGGAGGCAGGAGTCGACGTTCTCAACCAGCCGTTTTTCGCTCGAGGCAATGTTGCGACCGCGGGCGGATGCCTTGCGTCGCAGTACCTCGCCGCCTGGATCATCGTGCGCACCGAGGGCGAGGAGGCCGCAAGGAACGCGCTGCTCTATGTCGCTCCGGTCGGGGAGAAAGAGGAATACGTTGCGCGCGCCATGAAAAACATCAAGGCGTACTTGTCCTAGCTCTGGAAACGGAAGGGAGTGCAATGCGCTGGGTCGCCATCTTCGAAGACACACCACAAATGCTCGAGGTTCGCCGCGCGAACGAGTCGCGCCATCTGGAATATTTGGGCAAGCACACCGACGAGATCCTCATAGGGGGCGGACTGCGGGAAGCGCCGGGTGCGGCATTTGTGGGCGGCCTCTGGATTCTCGAGGTCGCGTCGAAAGAACGCGCGGTGCAGCTCGTTGAAGGTGATCCGTATTTCGCCGCGCCGCACCGCAAGTACAAGCTGCTCACGTGGGGCAAGGCGCTCGCCGACCGGCAAGCCGTGTTGTGACGCATGCCGACGCGGCATCGGATCTCGTGATTCGCCGCGCCACTTTCGAAGATGTACCGGC
>DASQAE010000655.1:0-1814 GCA_035635915.1 Burkholderiaceae bacterium
TCGGTGTCAAGGGCGAGTTGTGCACACGTGGATATCTCGTGATGCGCGGCTACTGGGAGGACACCGAGCGCACCACGGAGTCGATCGATACATCGGGCTGGATGCACAGTGGCGACCTGGCCACGATCGACGCGGACGGCTGGTGCAATATCGTCGGGCGTGCCAAGGACATGCTGATCCGCGGCGGCGAGAACGTTTTCCCGCGCGAGATCGAAGACTTCCTGCAAGGCCATCCGAAGGTCCAGGCGGTACAAGTCTTTGGAGTGCCTGACCCGCGCTTCGGCGAAGAAGTTTGCGCCTGGATCGTGCTCAAACCCGGCCAGGCGGCCACGGCGGACGAGATCCGCACCTACTGCAACGAGCGCATCGCGCATTACAAGGTGCCGCGCCACGTGCGTTTTGTCACCGAATTCCCTCTGACCGCAACCGGCAAGGCGCAGAAGTTCGTGATGCGCGAGCAGATGAAGCGCGAGCTCGGCGTAACGGAGGCGGCGAGCGCCTAGCGTTGGCAGTGTCATCCTGAGCGAAGCGAACGATCTCGGTCTCGCCTGTACCGAGATTCCTCGCTTGCGGCTCGCAATGACACTCCCTGCCGCAGCGTGTCGCGGTAAGGCGCGGCGGCGGGTATTGCGAACACGAGTCTTTACCGTAGAGAACGCAGAGATCGCAGAGGACGGCTCCTGCAAACGCGTTTCTGAGCGATCTGCGCCCTGCGGTGAAAAAATGCGTCGTCGCAGGAATGGTCGTGCCGCCGATGGCGGCAGAAAGACGCTTAACTCTCGCCGGGCGGCCGGCGCGGAAACCAGCGCTCCAGCACCCCCGCGGCCCAGTCGCGGCCGCCGATGCCGAATGCCAGCGCGAGCGCAAGTACCACGCCGCCGAGCAGGATCAGGAACGTATGCTGCACAAGATCGCCGCCGATGTTGAGCTGGTCGATCGCGATCAGCACGATAAAAACGATGATCGCTATCTGCGCGATCTTGCCGAGCAGCTCGGCATCGCTGATGCCGATGTTGCGGCAATAGGTCATCACGGCCGTGCCGATGAAGCGGGCGAAGTACCCGCCGAACACCACCACGAGCAGCGCGACCAGGACCTTGGGCAGGAACAGCAGAACGCGGCTGAGCACATCGGTGACCTGGGTCAGCCCGAGCCCGTTGAATGAGACGATCAGGCTGCCGATGATGACCAGCCAGTAGACCACGCTGCCGAAGACGTCGGTGGTGTCCTTGCTGGTTCCGCTCTGCTGCAGAAAACCATCGACCCCGGCGCGCTCGGTCAGAACGTGGAAGTTGAACGCGCGCATCGCCTTGACGACCGCGAAGCGCACTGCCTTGGCGAACAGCCACCCGGCCAACAGGATCGCCAATGCAACCGCCAGGCGCGGCACGTAACTCGCAATCTGCACCAGGAGCGCTCGCAGTGGTTCGAGAACGATGTTGACTTCTTGCATTGCGCCCTCCTTCACGGCGTCGACACCTGCAGGTCGAGCAGGCGCGCCAGACCCGCGAGCGGCACGCCAACCCAGTCCGGACGGTTGTTCAATTCATCGCGCAATTCGTTGATGGCTTTTTCGATCTCGAGCAGCCGCAACAGGGGCGCGTTTTCCTCGAACTGGTCGGCACTGTCGAACAGCTGCAGCCCGATCGCCGTCTCGCGGTACGCCTTCAGAAACGCTGCGCGCGCGAGTTGTTCCCACTCCCGGGCCACCGGGCGCAAGCGCCGCGCCTCGACTTCGCCGTGGGGGACCTGGTGCAGCGCCGCGTGGCGCGCATAGTCAAACGACCGCAGCATGCCGGCGACGTCGCGCAGCG
>DASQAE010000656.1:0-2385 GCA_035635915.1 Burkholderiaceae bacterium
GCCAGCAGTTCGCAGCGCTCTTCCGTACCCTCGCCCACCCCGACGGCTGCGCCGACGCGCAGCTTGCCCTGTTCGTCCTTGGCTGCGTTGGGATGCTCAACCGCCTTGGTGATGTCCTTGACGGTGATGAGCCCGCGCAATTCGAACTCGTTGTTGATGACCAGCACCCGCTCGAGCCGGTGCTTGTGCATGAGTGCCTTGGCTTCGTCGAGGCTGGCTCCCTCGCGCACCGTCACCAGCCGCTCGCGCGGCGTCATGACCTCGGCGACCCTGGCATCGAGCCGGGTCTCGAAGCGCAGATCGCGATTGGTAACGATGCCGACCACGCGTTTGCCTTCGAGCACCGGCATGCCGGAGAATTTGTGCTGGCGCGTCAACTCGATCACGTCGCGCACCTTCATGTCCGGCGCGATCGTGATTGGATCGCGCACCACGCCCGCTTCGTACCGCTTTACGCGCGCGACCTCGGCCGCCTGCTGTTGCGGCGTCAGGTTCTTGTGCACGATGCCGATCCCGCCCTCTTGCGCCAACGCAATTGCCAGGCGCGCTTCCGTCACCGTGTCCATGGCAGCGGACACGAGCGGCAGGTTCAGTTCGATATTGCGGGAGAGGCGGGTCGCGAGCCGGGTGTCGCGGGGAAGCACGGCCGAAAAGGCCGGCAGTAGAAGCACGTCATCGAAGGTCAAAGCCTTCTGAGTCAACCGCATGAGAATCCTCGTGACGCAAAGACGAAGTATACGGAACAAGCCGGCTATTTCCGGCCTTCCAGCGCCCGCGAGAGGCTCGACCATCCGCTCGGTGGAACGGTTCCGCGCAAGCGCAGGCTATTGCGATGCGCCCCGGCAGCGGCCGAAAATACGCAGCATGTTGTGGAGACCCTGCATGGTTTGGACTACCCGTCGTATTTCGCTGGCCGCCGCTCTCGGGCTGCTGGTTGCCGCCATTGCGTTGCCCGCGCACGCACAGTGGGCTTGGCGCGACGACACCGGGCGCACGATCTATTCGGATCGTCCGCCCCCGGCAAGCGTGAAACAGGATCAGATCCTGCGCCAGCCGGGAGCACAAACCTTCGGCAACGCCGCCCAAAACAATGCGCCGCCCCCAGATGGCAAGGGTGACGGCAAAGAGGCGACCAAGTCCGGCCCCAAGACGATTGCCGAACGCGAGATGGAGTTCCGCAAGCGCATGCAGGAGAGCGCGGAAGCGGAGAAAAAGCAGGCCGAAGAACAGGCGCGCAACGAGCAGCGCGCTACCGAATGCGAACGCATGCGCGGTTACCTGAAGGCGCTTGAAGAAGGTCAGCGCATTGCACGCACCGACGCCCAAGGCAATCGCGAGGTTCTCGACGACGCGCAACGTGCCGCCGAAGTGAAGCGCGTGCGTGAAGCCCAGACTCGCAGTTGCAGCTGACGCTCCGAACTACTTTTTCTCAGGGTTTGGTTTCGCTCTTGCGCCGGCGCCGCAGCTCGGCGCGATGCCGGCGCGCCTCCTTTGGATCCACCAGAAGAGGTCGATAGATCTCGATTCTGTCGCCGTCGTGGGCCGCCGCTTCCAGCGACCGCGGCCTGCCAAAGACGCCGGCTGAAAGCGCGCCGAGTTGCAGTTCCGGATGCGCGGCCAGAACCCCTGATTCTTCGATCGCCGCGCGCAGCGTGGTGCCTTCGGCAACCTCGACTTGCGTCGTCCAGGGCGTCGCGCGCGGGCAATAGACCACGCTCACGCGCACCGTGACCTCGCACCGGATGACGGTTTGAGCGCGGTTGATACCATCGCCCTCCCCGCGCGCTCGCGGCACCGCTTTGCGCATCGCATGTCGATTACCCAGAACAAGAAGGCCTTTCACGACTATACGATCGAGGAGCGTTTCGAGGCCGGCCTTGTGCTGCAGGGCTGGGAAGTCAAGGCGATCCGCGATAACCAGGCTCATCTGAAGGAGGCCTATGTGATCGTGCGCGGCGGCGAACTGTGGCTGCTCAATGCGCACATCACGCCACTGAAAACCGCATCGACGCACGTCATGCCGGAGCCGACGCGAACGCGCAAGCTGCTGTTGCGTGCGGATGAGATCCGCAAACTGATCGGCAAGGTCGAACGATCCGGCTACGCGCTGGTGCCGCTCGACCTGCACTTCAGCAAGGGCAGGGTCAAGCTCGCCTTCGGGCTCGCCAAGGGCAAACGTCAATACGAGAAAAGAACTGCCGAATCAGAGAAGGACTGGAAACGCGAGCAAAGCCGGCTGCTTAAACAGCGCAGCCGCTAAGCGGTCCAGCGCGATCGGCGGGATCGCCTTGCGCTCGACTATCGCACGGAGGCGATCGAAGTTACTTGGCAGCCGACTGTGCCCGCACGACCGTCATCGCAGCGGCGATCAACGATCCAACGTCC
>DASQAE010000657.1:0-6362 GCA_035635915.1 Burkholderiaceae bacterium
GAATTCAAAGCGAAGTTCACGCGTTGCGCCGCGCCGGTGCTCGGTCCTGCCGCCGCAGACCGCAACTGGGAA
Organism: Burkholderiaceae bacterium; assembly: GCA_035635915.1. Classification (GTDB taxonomy): domain Bacteria; phylum Pseudomonadota; class Gammaproteobacteria; order Burkholderiales; family Burkholderiaceae_F; genus JAKANT01. The sequence goes on from DASQAE010000657.1 coordinate 73, forward strand.
GACACGTATCGGCTCGAGCAGCTGACCGACGAGCAGGTCGCCGCGCTGTACTGAGGCGGCGCGCCTACATGTTGCGCCGGTACTGCCCGCCGACCTCGAACAACGCGTTGCTGATCTGACCCAGCGAGCAGCAGCGCACGGCATCCATCAAGACGGCAAACACGTTCTCGTTGCGGATCACCGCGTCGCGCAGGCGCTCGAGTTGCACCGGCGCCTGATCGGCGCAACGCGCCTGAAAGTCGTGCAGGCGTTTCAGTTGCGATTGTTTTTCTTCCGCGGTTGAACGCGCGAGCTGCAGTTTTTCCGCAACCGGATCGCCGTGCGGGTTGCGGAACGTGTTGACGCCGATGATCGGGTGCTCGCCAGTGTGCTTCAGATGCTCGTAGTGCAGCGACTCCTCCTGGATCTTGCCGCGCTGATAACCCAGCTCCATCGCACCGAGCACACCGCCGCGTTCGCTGATCGCCTCGAACTCCTTCAGCGCCGCTTCCTCGACCAGTTGCGTCAGTTCCTCGATCACGAAACTGCCCTGGCTCGGGTTCTCGTTTTTCGCCAGCCCCCACTCGCGGTTGATCACCATCTGGATCGCCATCGCGCGTCGCACCGATTCTTCGGTTGGCGTCGTGATTGCCTCGTCGTAGGCGTTGGTATGCAGGCTGTTGGCGTTGTCATAGGTGGCGATCAGCGCCTGCAGCGTCGTGCGGATATCGTTGAATGCGATCTCCTGCGCATGCAGGCTGCGACCGCTGGTCTGGCAGTGATATTTGAGTTTCTGGCTGCGCTCATTGGCGCCATAACGATCGCGCATCGCGACTGCCCAGATGCGCCGCGCCACGCGCCCGAGCACGCTGTACTCGGGATCCATGCCGTTGCTGAAGAAGAAGCTCAGGTTGGGCGCGAAGTCGTCGACGTGCATGCCACGCGCGAGATACGCCTCGACGAACGTGAACCCGTTTGAAAGCGTGAAGGCGAGCTGGCTGATCGGATTGGCACCTGCTTCGGCGATGTGATACCCGCTGATGCTCACCGAATAGAAGTTGCGCACGTTGTGGTGGACGAAGTACGCCTGGATATCGCCCATTACCTTCAGCGAAAACTCGGTCGAGAAGATGCAGGTGTTCTGCCCCTGGTCTTCCTTCAGGATGTCCGCCTGCACGGTGCCGCGCACGTTTTCCAACACCCACACGCGGATCTTCTGCGCCTCATCGTCGGTCGGCTCGCGCGCGTTGTCGGCACGAAACTTGTCGATCTGCTGATCGATCGCGGTGTTCATGAACATCGCGAGGATCGTCGGTGCCGGGCCATTGATGGTCATCGACACGCTGGTATTGGATGCGGTCAGGTCGAAGCCCGAATAAAGCACCTTCATGTCGTCCAGTGTTGCGATCGACACGCCCGAATTGCCGACCTTGCCGTAGATGTCGGGTCGCAGATCCGGATCGTTGCCGTACAGCGTGACTGAATCGAAGGCGGTCGACAGACGCTTGGCCGGCAAACCTTCGGAAAGCAACTTGAAGCGGCGGTTGGTGCGAAACGCATCGCCTTCACCCGCGAACATGCGTGTCGGATCTTCGTTTTCGCGCTTGAACGCGAACACGCCCGCCGTGTACGGGAACGAGCCCGGCACATTTTCCAGCAGCAGCCACTTGAGCAACTCGCCGTGATCCTCGTATTGCGGCAAGGCCACCTTGCGGATCTTGCTCCCCGAGAGCGACGTGTACGTGAGTTTGGTGCGCACTTCGCGGTCGCGAATCCTTACCGCGTATTCGTCGCCCGCATACGCCTTCTGCATCTGCGGCCACATCTCGAGCAACTTCTTGCTGCGCGCATCGAGCTTCGTTTCACGCTCGGCGGCCAACGCAGTTATTCCCTCCCCGTTAGGGTCGGAGCCGCGCGCGCTCAACATCTCCAAAGTCGCAAGAAGCTGCTGCCGCTCGCGCGCTATCCGCGCCTGGTCGCTCGCGCGCTTCTTGTACTCGCGCACCGTCTCCGCAATTTCGGCCAGGTATCGCATGCGCGCGGGCGGCACGATCGGCGTCTGGTTGGTCGAATGCCGCGTCGCGACCTGCGGCAACGTTCCTTGCGCCGAGGTCAGTCCGAATTCCACCAGCTTGGGCAGCAGCGCCTGGTACAGCGCAGTGACGCCGTCATCGTTGAAGCGCGCGGCCATGGTGCCGAAGACGGGCATCTGCTCAGGCTTGCGATCAAAAGTCTGCCGATTGCGTTGCACTTGTTTGGCGACATCGCGCAGCGCGTCGGGCGCACCCTTGCGATCGAACTTGTTGATGGCGACGAAGTCGGCGAAGTCGAGCATGTCGATCTTTTCGAGCTGGCTCGCCGCGCCGTATTCCGGCGTCATGACATAAAGCGTCGTATCGACGTGCGGCACGATGGCGGCGTCGCCCTGGCCAATGCCGGATGTCTCGACCATGATCAGATCAAAGCCGGCCACCTTGCAGGCCGCGATCACGTCGGGCAGCGCCTGCGAAATTTCGCTGCCGGCTTCGCGTGTCGCGAGCGAACGCATATAAACGCGCGCACCGCTTGCCCAGGCATTGATTGCGTTCATGCGGATGCGATCGCCCAACAATGCGCCGCCGCTCTTGCGCCGTGAGGGATCGATCGAAATCACCGCGATCGAAAGCGCATCACCCTGATCGAGTCGCAGCCGCCGCACGAGTTCGTCGGTGAGCGAACTTTTGCCTGAGCCGCCCGTTCCCGTGACACCGAGCGTCGGCACTTTTGCGGTGTCGGCGGCCTTGTGCATCGCCTGGCGAAGCCGGGCATCGGCCGCGCCGTTCTCAAGCGCCGTGACGAGGCGTGCCAGCGCTCGCCACCGGCGCGTCGGGTCAGGATCCGCGAGTGCTTCGAGCGACTTAGGTGCCTGCGCGGCAAGATCGAAATCGCACGCGGCGACCATCGAGCCGATCATTCCCTGCAGACCCATCTTCTGGCCATCTTCCGGCGAGAAGATGCGCGTTACGCCGTAGTCATGCAGCTCACTGATCTCGGCCGGGACGATGACGCCGCCGCCGCCACCAAAGACCTTGATGTCCGCGCCGCCGCGTTCGCGCAGCAGATCCAGCATGTACTTGAAGAACTCGACATGGCCGCCCTGGTAGCTGCTGACCGCGATGCCCTGTACGTCTTCCTGCAAGGCCGCGGTGACGATCTCCTCGACCGAGCGGTTGTGTCCGAGGTGAATCACCTCGGCGCCCATGCTCTGGAGGATGCGCCGCATGATGTTGATCGATGCGTCGTGGCCATCGAACAGCGATGCCGCGGTGACGAATCGAACCTTGTGCGCCGGCCGGTAACTGGCGAGTTTCCTGATTTCGGACAGGTCGGTCATGAGCAACTCCGGGCGGCCGGTCGCCGATTCTGGCGCGGGAGGAGAGAGTGGACAACAAAACGACGCGACGCCCGCCGCAGCCGCCCTGACCACAACCCGAATCTAGTTGTCGTTTACGTTAACGTCAACTAGAGCCGTCATGTACCTAGGTCGCCGCCGACCTAGGCGGGCGACGCAGCCTCATGTGCGTTGGCGGCAGCGCGCGCTGCAATTGGCACCGGCGCGCTTTGCCAGGTTTCGCGCACGAGATCGAGCAGAGCATTGATCAGCGGATCACCTTGCTTCTCGGCCAGGCAGACGAACCAGAGCGTCGTCGCGAGACGAGCTTTGTCCCAGATGCAGATTTCGCCCGCCGCCTGGCTTTGCAAGGCGACGTCTTCGCGCATCAACGAAACACCGACGCCAGCCCGCACCAGGTCGATGATGACGCGTTCGTCATCAGCTTCGACCCGCCGCTGCGGCGGATCGATCCCATGGTCGCTCAAGAGTTTCGTCACCAGCCGGCTATGGGTGCTTATGTCCGGCGTCATCACCCACGGCAGCGCCGCGATGTCCGACCAGTCCGCGTGTTCCACATGCTGGCTCCATTGCGCCGACGCGGTGACGAGATACACGAACTCGCGCAGCGGCAGCGCAATGAAACCGGGTCCGGGGTCATCGCCGAAGTAGAAACTCCCATCGAGCTTGCGATCGCGTACGTTTTCGAGCGCGATGCCCGACATCTCGTGGTGCAACTCGAGTTCGAGGCCCGGGAAGCGCCGCAGCGCGCAGTTGAGCAGTTCGCCGATGCGATTGGTGTGCGGATCGCTGACCGTGCCGATGCGCAAGGTGCCGGAAATTTCGCCTTTGAAACTGCGTGCCGCCTGCTTCAGCGATTCAGCAGCGGCCAGTACTTTGGTTGCGTGTGCGAGCAGGTCGCGCCCGGCCGTGGTGAGTTCCATGCCGGTGGCGAGGCGGTCGAACAGGCGCACTTCGAACTCGCTTTCGAGCGCCTTGATCTGCCCGCTCACCGCGGGTTGGCTCAAGTGCAAGCGCTCGGCGGCGCGCGTGAGATGGCCTTCTTCCGCGACAGCAGAAAACGTGCGTAGCTGGTACAGCTCCATCGTCTGGGCTTCCTTCCAGCGCCTTCCCGCGTCATTTTGCGATGCGGAAAAATAGCGCCGGACCGAATCGTGTGAAGCGATGATAACAATCTGAAAATACTATTTTATTTCGCCCTTTCAAGGCTCGACATTAGACGTCGTGCAGCGCACCATTTGCGCTCGAAATCAATGAGATGGGAGTACCCCATGATGACGCGCAGACCTATGTATGACGGCGACAGCCTGATCCACGCCGCCCCGGACGCCGTCGACGATACGAAAACCGGCGCAAGCGCCGAGGCCGACCAAGTGCAGTCGAACTCGACGGTTGCGAAGCGGCGCTCGGAAGCCTTGCGGGCGTTTTTTCCAAAACTTTCGGTCTGGCTGAGCAACCGCATTCACTTCTCGCGCATGCGCGAGGTCGAGAGTTATCTGGCCCAGGCCACCGACCTCGTCGACCTGGAACGCCGGATCGCGGAAATCGAGCGCAGCGCGCGCTGGCACTAGGCCCGCCGGCGTGCAACGGCGGCCACGCACAGGATGCCAAGCAGGGCCATCGTCAGGACAACAACGGCACCCGACGGCAGGTCGGCCAGTGCCGAGACTGCGAGTCCCAACGCGTACGCAACCACGCCCGTTGCGTACGCAAGCACCTGGCGAATGCGCAGGTTCGCAATCGGGCGCGTGGCCAGCGCCGGGATGATCAAGCTCGCGAAAACAAGGTAAACACCCACGAGTTGCACCGACGCCGTAACGGCGAAGGCGAAGACCGCATAAAAGCCGATACGCCCGAGCCGCGGTGCGAACAGAAGCCAGACCACGAGCAGGACGAGCGTGAGCGCCGCGACCAAGCCGAGTTGATGCGGAGTCACCCAAAGGATCTGTCCTACCAACAGGTCCTTCAGATGTTCGCCGCCGTGTGGGTTGTTCGCGAGCAGCAGGATTCCGGCGGATGACGCGAGCACGAACAAAACGCCGATCAACGCTTCCTGCACTTCGGGCCAGCGTTTTTCGGTGTACGTGAGCAACAGCGCGCCCGCCAGCGCGGCAGCAACCGCGACAATCTGCACCGCCCACCCCTGCGGCTCCCAACCCGCTGCGTCGGCAGCGATCACTCCGATGCCAGCGACCTGCGCGATTGCCAAATCGATGAAGACGATGCCGCGCGTCAACACCTGAATTCCCAGCGGTACGTGCGTCGCAAGGACCAGCAGACCCGCAAGAAAAGCCGGGCCGAGAATCGAGATGTCGAGCGCGGTGGTATTCATCGCAGTCCCGCCGTCAGCCGCGCAATCGTCTCGTCGAACAAGCCGAAGAGATCGCGCGCCTTCTCGGACCCGCCGACGGTGAAAGGCAGAACAACAATTGGAAGTTTGGTGCGCTCCGCGAGCCACTCCGCGCTGCGGCCGTCGTTATAAGCGGCGCGCAGGATCATCTTCGCGGGCTTCTGCTGCAACTGGGCCAGCACTTCGGTCAGCGATCCGGTAGTGGGTTCGACCCCCGGCTTGGGTTCGAGGGTGGCGATCTCCACCAAGCCAAGCCACTGCTCCAGATACGGAAAGCCCTTGTGCTGAATCACGATCGGGGCACCACGCAGTGGCGCTCCTTGCGCCTGCCAACGCTCGATGGCTGCGGTCCAGCGTTTGAGGAAATCGGCATGGCGCGCCTGGTAAAACGCGGCACTCGCCCGGTCGAGCGTTGCAAGACGTGCGGCGAGCGCTTCGGCGATTGGAACGAAGTTGCGTGGATCGGTCTGGATGTGTGGATTGCCAGCCGCGTGGATGTCGCCTTCGGCCCGATCGAGGCGCGTCGGCACCTCGAGCTTGTTGACGTATGCGGCGGCCTCGAAATTACCC
>DASQAE010000658.1:0-1507 GCA_035635915.1 Burkholderiaceae bacterium
TTGCTCGACCAGCACCAGGCCGAGAACAGTGCGCGCCAGGAGCAGACCGAATACGAGTGACGTTGCACGGCCCTCACCGAGCAGCGGCACCTGGGGTGGCTCAGCCGCAAACACGGTCAGGACGACGAACCCCGCCAGCAGCAGCAAGCTGATGCGCGGAGCGCGAACCGCCGTAATGCCCGGCGCGGCAGCGTCGCGCCCGGTTCGCAAGGTGACTACGAGCAGGAATGCGAGCAGCGCTCCAATGCGCGCTGCGTCGAGGACATGCGTGATCCGCCACCACGTTGGGGATGCGGCCAAGCTGTAAACAGCAGCGCTCGCCGCCCAGGCGGCGCTGAGAGCGGTGCCGGCGAGCAGGTAGACCGCGCGCTGGCGACCTCGTCGTCCGGCCACGAGCTGAACGGAAAAGATTCCGAACGCAAGGGCCACGATGCCATAAGACCAGATGGCCGGGTTCAGGTGCCAGTTCGAATTCACAGGAGACGCAGACTCTGCAGCCGGGCCATCGCAGCGCAAAGCGGCAATTCAACCACCGAGCGCAGCCCCTGTCGCTACCAAAAGCAGCGCGATCACCCCACTACCGCCCTCGGATCGCTCAGTGCGCGCCTTCTCGAAACAGGATCACGCGCACCGTTTCGAAGAGGATCAACACGTCAAGAAACAGCGAATGGTTCTTCACGTAGTAGAGATCGAATTGCAACTTGGTCCGTGCGTCCTCGACCGAAGCGCCGTACGAGTACCGCACCTGCGCCCAGCCCGTCAGACCCGGCTTGACGCTGTGGCGCAGATCGTAGAAGGGAATTTGTTCCTTCAACTGCGCGACGAAGTTGGGACGCTCTGGACGTGGCCCGACAAAGCTCATCTCGCCGCGCACCACGTTGAACAACTGCGGCAGCTCGTCGATGCGCAACTTGCGGATCAGCCTGCCGACACGCGTCACGCGCGGATCACCGACTGACGCCCAGCGCGCGATGCCGTCCTTTTCCGCGTCGTTGCGCATGCTGCGGAACTTGAGCACGGTGAACGGGCGGCCCGCACGCCCAACCCGTTCCTGGCGATAGATGACCGGACCGGGGCTTTCGAGCTTGATCACTAGCGCGGTCAGCAACATCAGCGGGAGCGTTGCCACGAACAACACCGATGAGGCAAGCAGGTCGAACGCCCGCTTGATCAGGGTGCGTAGGCTGCCTTGCTCGAATCCGTTCCCATAGATGAGCCAGCTCGCCTTCAGTGAATCGACCGGTACCTCGCCGCGGACCCGCTCGTAGAAGCCGGAAAGATCGGTGACTGGAATTCCGCGCACGCGGCACTCCAGCAATTCACGCAGCGGAAGCACGCCGCCGCGCTGTTCGCGCACAGCAACGATCACCTCCTTGATGTCGAGTCGCTTCACGACCTCGATCAGGGGGATCGACCGCGGCACCATGCGGTCGTTGTCGACCACTGAACCATTGGTGGCGCTGGTCTGATAAAAACCCACGACGTCGAAGCGCGGATGGCGCAGCGT
>DASQAE010000659.1:0-6901 GCA_035635915.1 Burkholderiaceae bacterium
CCGAGCGCAGCGTCGCCCAATGGCAGTTCGCGAAAGAAGATGTAACTCGGATTTTGATCCAGCAACTCGCGCAGGCGCTGCGGGTTGGCTTGGACCCAGGCCTTGATTCCCTGCATCGACGCGTTCTCCAACGTCAGCTCGCCATGCTCGATCAACCAGGTCCCGATCGAGCGATACACCTGGCCGTTGGTATCCGCATAACCGACGCGCACAACTGTTCCGCTGTCCTTTGCACCGGAAAGGCGCACCCGTCCCGAGCCCTGGATCTGCAGGAAAAAAGCCTCGACCGGGTCGTCGACCCACAGCAATTCCTGGCCGCGTAGGGCGAGCGCGCCGTCGATGTCGGCACGCGACCAGTACGGCACCACACGTTTGCCACTGGTTGAGTCAGTGAGCCGCCCGCGTACGCGTTTGCCTTGCAGCTCCGGATAAACGGCACCAAGATCGACCGTGAGCAGATCGTCCGGCACGCGATAAAGCGGCACGCTGAACACATCGCCGCGGGTTCGACTGCCATTGAGCTCGGGCTCGTAGTAGCCGGTCAGTCGGCCACGATCGGTAATGTCGAGCACTCGCGCTTCGGCCACGGTGCCGGTCGCTTCGCGCGTTTCAGTGAGCATGCGGTAGACACTGAACTCCGACTCGAGCACGGCACGAATCGCACCCGGATCGTTGGCACTGGCGAGTCGAACCGCGGCGCATGCTGCCGCCCATCTTTCGCGTCGCGTTGAACGGTCGAACGCGTTACAGGAGGCAAGCAGGGCGGGCCATGCAGCGATCAGTTCGGAGTCGCGCAACTGCGGCGCTTGCGCGAGGCTGCTCGCTTCGTACCGTGCCAGCGTGATGGTCTTGATCTGCGGCGCAGGCGGTGGCGGTGGCGGGGTTACGACCGGCGCCGTCTGACAGCCGGCGAGCGCAACGACAACGGCGGCGCTTGATGCCCACCTAAAATGGCGCGCGTTTCTCACAAGAGCAAACACGCATGTGGCTGATCGTTCTCGAGGCATTGCTTGCGCTGGTTATCTTGCTTGCCATCGTCTGGTGGACGATGTTCCACGGCCGGCGTCCGCCGGGTAACCACGATCAGTGAAGCCGGCTGGGCATTGACAAGACGAACTCCGGGATCGTGGCCTCGAATTTGGTGCCGTCGGAAGCGACGCACTGGTAACTGCCCTTCATCGAACCGACTGGCGTTGTAAGGGGACAACCGCTGGTGTACTTGTACGACTGCCCTGGTCGCAGCACCGGCTGCTCGCCAACGACACCGTCACCGCGTACCTCCTGCACCTGGCCGTCACCATCCGTGATGATCCAGTGACGCGATATCAGCTGGCCGGCGACCTCGCCGGTATTGCGGATCGTGACGGTGTAGGCGAAGACATACTGATCCTCATCCGGCGCAGATTGATCCGCGAGGTACTGCGGGACCGTGCTCACGGTGAACTCGTATTTGCGCATCCTTTTCTCGCGTGCCGCTTACAATCGTTCGGCGTCAGGGAGGTGTTGAATGGATTCCAGGTTTCGCATCGCGCCGAGCATTCTGTCGGCGGACTTCGCCCGTCTAGGGGAAGAGGTCCGCCATGTTGTTGCGGCCGGCGCCGACTGGATTCACTTTGACGTGATGGACAACCATTATGTTCCGAACTTGACCATCGGCCCGCTGGTCTGTGAGGCGATTCGCCCTCATACGCAGGCGCCGATCGATGTACATCTGATGGTCGAGCCGGTCGATGCCCTGGTGCCGATGTTTGCCAAGGCCGGCGCCAACGTCATCTCGTTCCACCCGGAAGCGTCGCGCCACGTCGACCGGACGCTCGGATTGATCCGCGACCAGGGATGCAAGGCCGGACTGGTGTTCAACCCCGCCACGCCACTCGATCACATGGATCACGTGCTGGCGAAGCTCGACCTGGTGCTGATCATGTCGGTCAACCCCGGCTTCGGTGGCCAGGCGTTCATTGCGCAAGCGCTGACGAAGCTTGCCGCCGCGCGCACCCGCATCGATGCGTGGCAACAGGAGAGCGGCAACGCGATTCACCTCGAGGTGGACGGCGGTGTGAAGGTCGACAACATCGGTGCCATCGCCGCTGCGGGTGCCGACACGTTCGTGGCGGGAAGCGCGGTGTTTGGCGCCAAAGACTACAAGGCCGTGATCGAGGCCATGCGCAAGGAGATCGCGTCGGCGATCGCCGGACGCGACCGCGCGCAGGACCGCGAGCGCCGCTCCCTGGCCTGAGGCCGCAGTGGACGTCTTGCGTGCGGTGCTGATCGACCTTGACGGCACGTTGATGGATACCGCACCCGACCTGGCGGAGGCGGCGAACCGCATGCGCACGGAGTTCAACCTCGAAGCTCTGTCCGTTGAACGCATTGCCCAGTTTGTCGGCAAGGGGGCCGACGTGCTGGTGCACCGCGTTTTGACCGATCGTCTGGATGGCGAGGTGGACGACGCGACCTTCGCACGCGGGCGCGCGGCGTTTGCTCGCCACTACCACGCCACGAACGGGCTGGACACGATCGTCTTCGATCGCGTGCCGCAGGCGCTGGACTTGCTGCGCGCGCGTGACTTGAAGCTTGCGTGTGTCACCAACAAACCGCGTGAGTTCACGTTGCCGTTGCTGGCGCGGCTGCAGCTTGCGCCGCGTTTCGACACCGTGATCGCCGGCGACGACGTACAGGCGAAGAAGCCGCATCCCGATCTGCTGCTCGCCGCGTGCCGGCAACTGGGCGTTGCGCCGACGCAGGCGCGCATGATCGGCGATTCGGTCAACGACGCGCTTGCTGCGCAGGCCGCCGGAATGCGCGTGATACTCGTGGCAACCGGCTACAACGAGGGCGGCAACGTTGCCGAACTAGCGGATTTCCCTGGTGTCGATGCTATAGTCGAATCGCTTCTCGACGCGGCCATGCTGCTGGTCGAATCACAGCACAAAGACTCGATGCACTGAGTGTCACGCGATGGGTCACTCGCACCAACGGATCGTCCTCGAACTCTGGGCATGGCGCCGCGGTTGGCACGCCCAGGGAGCCTGGCACTGGCGTCGCTGAACGCCATCCGGTCCCGCCGCCGCCCTAGCTGCGGCGCGTTCACGCAGTTCTTCGACCTCGACCCTCGCAGCGTTCCCCCCGGACGCGCAAGCGCTCTCGAAAGCGACGCATGACCGAACTGGAATACAAGGCCCTCGCGAGCCAGGGCTTCAACCGCATTCCGCTCATTGCGGAGTCGTTTGCGGATCTCGACACGCCGCTCTCGCTTTATTTGAAGCTCGCCAATCGACCCAATTCGTATCTGCTCGAGTCGGTAGTTGGCGGTGAAAGATTCGGGCGGTATTCCTTCATCGGCTTGCCCGCTCGCACTTCGCTGCGGGGTTTCGTCGACGCCGGCGGCAAACATCGGACGGAGATCGTTACCGAGGGCCGCGTGGTCAGCACCGATCACGGCGACCCGCTGGCGTTCATCGAGCGTTACCTGGCGCAATTCAAGGTAGCGTTGCGCCCGGGACTGCCGCGTTTTTGCGGCGGTCTCGCCGGTTACTTCGGCTACGACACCGTGCGCCTGATCGAGAAAAAACTCGCGCAAACCAAGCCGGACGACCTCAACCTTCCCGATATCCATCTGCTCCTCACCGAGGAGCTCGCGGTTATCGACAACTTGAGCGGGCGTGCGTACCTGATCATCTACGCCGACGCTACCCATCCCGAGGGATACCAGCGGGCGCGCGAGCGCTTGCGCGATCTGCGCATGCGCCTGGCACGCCATATCGAGCCGCCGCATACCCGCGCCAGCGTGCGTCGACCCGAAACGCGCGAGTTTGCCAAGGACGCGTACCTGAAGGCGGTCGCGCGCTGCAAGGAGTACATCGCGGCGGGCGACGTGATGCAGGTGCAGATCGGACAACGTATCAGCAAACAATTCGCCGATGCGCCGTTGAGCCTGTACCGCGCATTGCGCACCCTCAATCCATCGCCGTACATGTACTACTACGACCTTGGCGATCATCACATCGTGGGTGCGTCGCCGGAAATCCTGGTGCGCAGCGAGGATCGTGCGAACGAGCGGTTTGTCGCCATTCGACCGATTGCAGGCACGCGGCCGCGCGGCGGCACGCCCGAGCAGGACGCGCGCCTAGCGCAAGAGCTGCTTGCGGATCCCAAGGAGCGCGCCGAGCACCTGATGCTGATCGACCTGGCGCGCAACGATATTGGCCGCATTGCGCAGATCGGCAGCGTCGCAGTCAGCGAACAAATGGTGATCGAGCGCTATTCGCACGTGATGCACCTGGCGAGCCACGTCGAGGGTAAATTGCGGCCCGGCTTGAGCAACCTCGATGTGCTGCGCGCGACATTTCCTGCCGGCACGCTAAGTGGTGCACCGAAGGTGCGCGCGATGGAGATCATCGACGAACTCGAGCCGGTCAAGCGTGGCATCTACGGTGGTGCGGTGGGTTATCTATCGTTCGCCGGCGACATGGATCTCGCGATTGCCATCCGCACCGGCGTCATCGTGCGCAACGTGCTGTACGCGCAAGCAGCAGCCGGCATCGTGGCCGACTCGGTCGACGAGATGGAGTGGCGCGAGACGGAAGCCAAGGCGCGCGCAGTGCTGCGCGCGGCCGAACAAGTGGAGGACGGATTCGATGTCGAATGACCTGGTCGATCTGCGCAGCGATACGGTGACGCGCCCGTCGGAGGGCATGCGCAAAGCGATGTACGCCGCCGAAGTCGGCGATGACGTATTCGGCGACGATCCGACCGTGATTCGACTGCAAGGTGTCGCCGCCGAACGGCTTGGCTTCGCCGATGCGCTGTTCTGCCCATCTGCCACCCAATCGAACCTGATCGCGTTGATGACCCATTGCCAGCGCGGCGAAGAGGTAATCCTTGGTTCCCATTCGCATTCGTACGCGTACGAAGCCGGCGGGGCGGCGGTGGCCGGATCGATCCACTCGCATGTGATCGAGAACGCCGAGGACGGCACGTTGGCACTGACGGCCATCGAAGCTGCGGTCAACCCTGACGACGTCCATTTCCCGGCAACGCGTCTGCTCGCGCTCGAGAACACTTACAGTGGCCGCGTGCTGCCGCTCGAGTATTGCGCTCAGGCGATAGCGCTGGCGCGGCGCCATGCCTTGCGCACGCACCTTGATGGCAGCCGCCTGTTTAATGCCGCGGCGGCGTTGCAGGTTGCGCCAGCGCAGGTCTGCAAGGACTTCGATTCCACCACGATCTGCCTGTCGAAGGGATTGGGAGCGCCGATCGGCGCATTGGTGCTCGGCACGCGCGACTTCGTGACGCGGGCGCGCAGGGTGCGCAAGATGCTTGGCGGTGGCCTGCGCCAAGTTGGTGTCCTCGCTGCGGCGGGCTTGTATGCGCTTGCCAACAATGTCGAGCGGCTGCGCGAGGATCACTCAAACGCGCAACGGCTTGCACGCGGGCTTGCCGATATCGGTGCTGTGCGACTCAATGGGCCGCACACGAACATGCTTTTCGTTGAATTCAACAAGCAGCACACCCCGGCGCTGGCAGAACATCTGAAGGGGCAGGGTGTGCTTGTACTGCCGCGCAACCCGATGCGGCTGGTCACGCACCTCGACGTCGACGCTGCCGGCGTCGATCGCGCGATAGCCGCGTTCAAGCAGTTCTTCGGGAAAAAATAGCGCCGTAAATGTCGCGGCGGCCGCGAGGGCCGCCGCGTTCACACGAGTGCAGCAACCTAGAGGTGCAGCAACCTAACCCGCGGTGTTCATCAGCTCGTTGACGGTGAAGATGTAAGTCCGGTCGATCGTACCGTCGGCGCCGTAGTCCACCTGCAGCGTGACTGTTCCGGGCACGATCGTCAGGATGAGCCGATTATGGGGCAGCGTGATCGTCCACGTGCCTTGGGTCGGCGTGCCGTCCGCGTCGCAGCCGACCGTGCCTTGCGTGGCAAACGTGATGCTGAACGAGCCGTTGGGCCAGGTCCATGAAAGTGTGCTGGTGCCGCTGTAGCTCGTCGATGTCACCACGCCGTTGGTGACCACGATGGTGCGTGTGATGTCGACGTTCGTATATGAAAATGTGCTGGTGCGCCCGTTACGGTGACTCGTGATACTGAAGTTGGGCGTAACCCAGTGGGTGGTCGTGGTCGTGGTGTTGCCGGATGTCGTGATGGTCCGAGTCACGGTCGAGCTGCCGTTCAAGGTCACGTCGCCGTGCGGCAGCGAAACCACGACGTTGTTCGTGGCGGTGTTCAACGTGATGCTGTCGGCGGTCTTGCTCGCGACCAAAAGCGTCATCGCGCCGCTCACCGATGCGGCACCGCTTGCGCTGCGGCAGGCGTTGAAGGTCACCGAATAGTTCTCGCCTTCATCGAGCTGGTGGTTCAGGAGCAGCGCCGCGTTCGGTCCGGTCACCTGGTACACGGCCGTGCCGCCACCGGGGCAACTCACCGTTGCACTGGCCTCGCCTGACGCGATGACAGTCTCGGCCGTCGTTACGGTGGCGCTCATCGCCGTGGCGGTGTCGTTGGGCATCGACGCCGCATTGGCGCTTACCGACTTTGCATCGTCCGCCGACACCGCGTTCGACGGTGGCGGCGAGTCGCTGCCACCGCCGCAAGCAGCGAGAAGGGCGACAATGGAAAGTGCCCCAAGAGCGCGGGGCAGGCTGACGATGGGAGAAACTGTGATTCGATTCATTTTTTGGCTCCACGACGTTGCAACGGTTGGCGGTAATTTGGGCGACGGATGTGCACTGGTTTTGGAAGGACACTCCCAGCACGCAACAAAGCGACGGCATGGGCAGTATTCGACCAACGCGCCCCTGGGGTAATGACGCGCCGCGTCGAGTTCGTATCAAGTCGTGACGGAAATGCCGCGCCGTAACGCGCGGCAATAATCGGCACCGCCCGTTACAAGTGGCG
>DASQAE010000660.1:0-2063 GCA_035635915.1 Burkholderiaceae bacterium
CAGGCCACGATCGATGACCGACACCGCGATCTTCGGTTGCGCGGCGAGCGTGGTCGAGCCGCTGGAGCGCGCGGGCGGTTCGAACGCAAAGTGCAGATCGGCTGACTCCGACAGCAGCCGGTCTTCGAGCAGATTCGGCAGCGCCTGGCGCAGTTTTGCGTCCGAAAGTCGTGGCGCTTCGATCGCGGTTACGAAGACGTCGGCGCTGTCGAACACGATGTCTACTGCCGACGCGCGCGGCAAAAGTGCAATTGGTGTTTCGCCGTTCTGTGATATTGCGGCGCCGGCATTGAAGGCAACGTACGTCACGACGGTCGACGCCGCGAGTTGTCCTTTGCCGGGCAGCGCACGCCGCGGCGGCAGAAACACCAGTAAACGTTGGGCGGCCTTCTCTTTCATAGCTCTCGTTGCCAAAGCACTGCGATCGGCTGCGATGTCTGCGGCGGACCACGTTTTACCAGCGCTTCCATGCGCGTGTTGGCGCGATCCAGTTTGACCTGCCCGCGCACGAAGAAATAACGCGAGGTGGTATTGATGTCCTGCTGCGTCACCGCCTCGATCGCCGTCGCGCGGCCGAAGCGGGCGAGCCGATTCTGCAAGTCGCCGAAGTCGCGGAAGTAACCGACCCGCTCGCGGTCCGCGACCAAGGCGCGCGCATCGGCGAGCGAAAGGTCGCCGATGCGGGCGGCAATCGTCTCGGCCGCGGCCGTATTGACATTGACCGCGGTGCGTTCGTCGAGCATGACCACATACGGCGCCAGCTTGGCCGCCGCACCGCGATCGATGCCTGCGATGCCGGAGAGATCCTGCGGCAACAAGAGCGCGATCGGGGGCGCCTTGGGATCGGTCGCACGCATAGGCGCCGAACGGCCGTCGTCCGTCGGCGGGGCGAGCGATGCCTGCACGCGCAAGGCGATCAGGTCGGCCGTCTGTTCAGGAACGCCGAGCAGCTGCGAGAGCTTGCGCAAGGCGAGCAGCTCGCGCCGGACGATCAGGCCGTCGGTCGAGACCAGATTGCGCAGGTTCAGACGCGCCTGTGCGTCTTCGATGCCGCCCGCCATCGTCGCCTGCGAGGCGAGCGCGGAGGTTTCGCCGAGCTGGTCCAGCCGCGTTTCCGCGAGCGGTTGCGCCCACGGTTCGGTGAGGGCGTCGAAGTTGGAGCGCAACGCGTCTTCACGCAGGATGGCGCGCGACCAATCGAGCGCGCCGCGCAGCAGAAGCCGGCTTTGCGACACGAGCTGCTGGTTCTCGATCGTGCGCAGTAGCACGAACTGATTCCAGAAGAGACCGGTCACGATCAGCGTCGCCAGGGTGGCGACAAAAAGCGCCATCAGGACCGCGGCTCCACGCTGGCCGCGCACGTTGCGGGAAGAAGCGGCGTACATCGTGCTCATCCGACCAGAAGCACCTTGCGGAACACCTTGCCGTCGTTGCGTTCGACCGTGATCTCGATCCCGGGTGGCACAAGCGGCGCAACCAGGCCCGGCACGGGCGGCGGTGTGACGGTTTCCGATGCCAGGGGGTCAACCCATCCTTGGCCATCACGCCACACCCGCAGGCGCAACGATTTCACGCGGTCGAGCACGCGCACGCTCGTGACTTCCTCGGCTGCGATGGCGCCGCGGCCCCGCATCGGGCGGCTGGCGCTGCGCACGAGAAAACCATCCTCGACGCGATAACCGACAGTCTGCAGCGCCGTGGGTTGGTCGGCTTCGACCGGTGCCAGACGCATGATCGACAGTGCCGGCTGACCGCCAATCGTGATCACGTTGACCGGCGAACTCGTGAATGCGAACAGGATCGGGTTGATCGTATGCGCCACATCGCGGTCGAGCTGCCCGAACGCGGTAAGAAGCGTACGCACCTGCTCGCCTTCGGGCTCGAGCCGGGCGCGCGTACTGACGAGCGTGTCGAGGCCGCGCCAGGCGATGATCGAAACGGTGGCCAGGATGCTGATTGCCACCAACAGTTCCAGCAGTGTGAATCCGGCCAGAGCATGCGAGCGCAGCATCGGGCGGAGGATAAATGGGCGAGCCATGCAAGCCTGCGGCGCTACTGGTTGG
>DASQAE010000661.1:0-2779 GCA_035635915.1 Burkholderiaceae bacterium
ATTCCATCGTGCACGATGCCACCGCCCGCACGCCAGGCGCCCGCGGCCGCCTGGGCATCCGCGGCTATCGGCTTGGCAAGCGCAAAACACTCGGCGCGATGACCGCGCCGCGCGAGCTCGAGCGCGCATGCATAACCGTCGCCGCCGTTGTTGCCCGCGCCGCAAACGATCGCAATCGCTTTTGGCGTGGTGCCCAGGCGCTGGGCGATCTGGCGCGCTGCGGCTGCGCCGGCGCGTTGCATCAGCGCGCCTGGCGCCAGCGTCTTGGCCGCGTCGGCTTCCAGCGCACGTAAGGCGGCAACGTCGAAAAGAGGCAGGCCCATGGGCCGATGTTAGGCCGTCGCAGGCGTTGCGTAGCGCGCGAGCGTCAGGCCGTCGAGGTCGATCTCGGGAGAGCGCCCTGCAGCCAGGTCGGCGACCACGCGCGCGCATCCGCACGCCATCGCCCAGCCTGATGACCCATGGCCGATATTGAGCAATAGGCCACGAACCGTTGTCGGACCCAGCAAGGGCGGACCATCCGGGAGCATCGGACGGGCCCCGACCCAGTACTGCGCCTGCGCATACGCGGCGGCGGCAGGAAACCACTCGGTCGCAACTCGGATCAGCGTGCGCAGCGCCGGTGCGCGCAACCGGAGCTGACGCGACCCGATCTCAGCGGTGCCCGCGATCCGCAGGCGTTGTCCCATGCGTGTGATGGCGACCTTGTAATCCTCGTCCATCACGGAAATCCTTGGCGCCCGCTCGTGGTTGGTGACCGATACGGTCGCTGCATATCCCTTGACCGGATAAATGGGGAGATCGATGCCGAGCGCAGCAAGGCTGCGCGAGCTGTCGATGCCGGCTGCAAGCACACAGGCGTCAGCGGCGAACGGCACACCGTCAACCACCACGCCGCGCAGCGTGCCGCCCTGTACGTCAAACGCCGAGACACTGACGCCAAAACGAAACTCGACACCATCGTTCTCCGCGATGTCCTTGAGCTGGCGCGCAAAGAACGCGCAGTTGCCGGTTTCGTCATCAGGCAAGTGCAGACCACCTGCGAGCGTTGCACTCGGTGCCAGCGCCGGTTCCAACGCGCGGCATTGCTCCGGTGTCAGCAACCGGTGTGCAACCCCGGCATCGACGAGCAGCGCGCGCGCCGGCGCGCAGCGGGCGAGTTCCCGCTGACTGCGAAAAAGCTGCAGGTAGCCCGCCGTCTGCTCGTACTGGAGCTCAAGCCGAGTGCGCAGCGCATGCAACTGGTCGCGGCTGTAGTAGGCCACCCGCTGCATGCGCGCCTTGTTGCGAACGAAACGTTCCAACGCACATTCGGCGTACCAGCGCGCCAGCCAGCGCCACAACGTGCGATCAAGTGCCGGCCGAAACACGACCGGTGCATGCGGTCGAAACAGATACGCCAGGATCTTGCGTGGCATGCCGGGCTGTGCCCACGGGCCCACGTAAGCCGGCGCGATGACACCGGCGTTGCCGTAGCTGGTCTCTTGCGCGACGCCGGAATTGCGCTCGAAGACAGTGACCTCGAAGCCGGCCTGGCGCAGGTAGTACGCGCTCGTGACGCCGATGATGCCGGCGCCGATGACGACGACGCGCATGGCGGCTCAGGTGCTGCGCATGTGCGCCGGCAGCAACGTCACGAGCTGCGGAAAGGTGTAGATCAGCAGCACTGCCACCACCATCAGGAAGAAGAACGGCAGCGTGACACGCGCGATCCACCCGATCTCGCGCTTCGTCATGCCTTGCAGAACGAACAGGTTGAAGCCGACCGGCGGTGTGATCTGCGCCATTTCAACCGCCAGGACGATAAAAATACCGAACCAAAGCGGATCGAGGCCGGCTTTTTGCACCGTCGGCATGATGACGCCCATGGTCAGCACGACCATCGAGATGCCATCGAGGAAGCAGCCAAGCACAATGTAGAACAGCAGCAGCGCCAGGAGCAGTTGGAACTGGCTCAACCCCAGTGAAGCGATCCATTCGGCGAGGTGGCGCGGCAGACCGATGTATCCCATCGACAGTGTGAGGAACGCGGCGCCCGCGAGAATCAGCGCGATCATGCAATAAAGGCGCGTGCCGCCGAGCAGCGACTCGCAGAACGTCTTCCAGGTCAACGTGCCCTGGGCACCGGAAAGGATCAATGAGCCGAGAACTCCGAGCGCAGCCGCCTCGGTCGCCGTGGCGAGCCCGGTGTAGATGGAACCGAGCACGGCGACGATGAGCAGGATCACCGGAATCAGATGGCGCGACTCGCGCACCTTGGCGCCGAATGTCAGTGCCGCGTCGGCGGGCGGAACCTTGGTCGGATTGCGCCACGCCCACGCGACGAGATAGCCGGAAAAAAGCAGCGCCAGCATGATGCCGGGCAGCACGCCGGCTATAAAGAGCTGAGCGATCGAAACATCGGCCATCACGCCATAGACGATCATGATGATCGATGGCGGTATCAACAGTCCGAGCGTACCTGCGCCGGCGAGCGAGCCGATCGAAATGTCGTCCGGATAACCGCGCCGCGAGAGTTCGGGCAGGCTCATCTTGCCGATCGTTGCGCACGTGGCGGCGCTCGAACCCGATACCGCGGCAAAAATCGCGCACCCGACGACGTTGGTGTGCAACAAGCGACCCGGCAGCGATTGCATCCAGGGCGCCAGGCCGCGGAACATGTCCTGGCTCAATCGGGTGCGAAACAGGATCTCGCCCATCCACACAAAAAGCGGCAATGCGGTCAGCGTCCAACTCGATGCAGCGCCCCAAGTCGTCACCGCCATCGCATCACCCGCGG
>DASQAE010000662.1:0-3445 GCA_035635915.1 Burkholderiaceae bacterium
AACCCCGCGTCTCGGCGTTCACCAGTGCCAAGGTGGACCAGATACTCGCGTTGCGGCCGGACATTGCGATCGGCTTCTCGGACATGCAGGCGGACATCGCGCAGGCGCTGATTCGTGCCGGCGTCGAAGTCTGGATCAGCAATCATCGTTCGGTCGAAGGGATCCTGGCCTACATCGAGCGGCTGGGTGCTTTGATCGGTGCATTTGAAAGAGCGCGCGAATACGGCGCCCGACTGCACGCACACCTCGATCAGGTTCGTGCTGCGGCGTCGCGCCTGCCGCGCCGGCCCAAGGTCTACTTCGAGGAGTGGGACGAGCCGCAGATCAGCGCCATCCGCTGGGTCAGCGAGCTGATCTCGATCGCGGGCGGTGACGACATCTTTCCGCAGCGCGCTGCGGCAAGCCTCGGTCGCGATCGCATCGTCGCCGACGCGAACGAGGTCGTCGCGTGCGCGCCCGACATCATCATCGGTTCATGGTGCGGCAAGAAATTTCGCGCCGAAAAGGTGGCCGTGCGTTCAGGTTGGTCCGCAGTGCCTGCAGTGCGCGACGGCCAACTGCATGAAGTGAAATCGCCGTTGATTCTGCAGCCGGGCCCTGCGGCCCTGACCGACGGGCTCGACGCGTTGCACGCGATTTTCGTGCGCTGGGCGGCCAACGCGTAAGAAGGCGCACTCGGACGGCCGAATTTTCACTTGCCGGCTGCGTCGCGGATCGTCATTCTCGTTGCGTGGGTTTGGCGCTCACAACACACCCGGAGCCGTCGATGAAACGCCTCGTTGTCGCTCTTCTGCTCGTCGCCGGATTTGCCGGCGCTGCCGATGCCCAGACGCGTTTCGTCGTCGTCAATGGCCAGCGCCTCGACGATCAGCAGATCGCCTACTTCGACCGCGTTCAGTGCGTGCGCATTCCCAACGGCCGCTATTGGCTCAACACCATGACCGGCGCCTGGGGTTACCAGGGTATTCCGGTGATCCAGGGTTACCTCGGCGGAGCATGTGGTGGCGGCTCGCAGCAGCGGCACCGCAGCCTTTCCGAACGTGGCCTGCTCTACACGCCCGGCGATCTCAGGTTTCGCTAAAGCGTTGCCGAGCGATCGGCATCTTCCTTTTTCTCGTTCCTCTGTCAAGGCAAGGCCGCGCACGCGCGACTCCGATCCAGCCTGAGCTACGCTTTCGCGGCTCGCGAAAGCTCTTCTCCTGCCGCCGCCATTCCGCTTCGCCTGCGGCACTACGACAATGTGCGCATCCGATGCGGCGGCAGGACCGCACACGAGCCGACAGGAGACACGCCATGCACGAGCCACGCGGCGCACTCGCCGGGGTGCGCGTGATCGAAATGGGCCAGCTGATCGCCGGTCCGTTCGCCGGCAAGACGCTGGGCGAATTCGGCGCCGATGTGATCAAGATCGAGCCGCCCGGTACCGGCGACCCGTTGCGCAACTGGCGCATGCTCAAGGACGGTACGTCGGTCTGGTGGCAGGTGCAGTCGCGCAACAAGCGCTCGATCGCCCTCGACCTGCGCAGCCGCGAAGGCCAGGACATCGCGCGCAAGCTGATCGCCGCAGCCGACGTGCTGATCGAAAACTTCCGCCCCGGCATGCTCGAGGAGTGGGGGCTTGGGTACGAGCAGCTGGCGCAGGCGAACCCCGGGCTCGTGATGCTGCGTATCTCCGGTTACGGCCAGACAGGACCCTATCGCGACCTGCCGGGATTCGGCGTCATCGGCGAGGCGATGGGCGGATTGCGCCATCTGACCGGCGAGCCGGGGCGCGTGCCGGTGCGCTGCGGGGTCTCGATCGGCGACACGCTCGCCGCGTTGCATGGAACCATCGGCGTGCTGATGGCGCTTTATCACCGCAAGGTGAACGGCGGCAAAGGCCAGGTGATCGACGTTGCGCTCAACGAAGCGGTGTTCAACGTAATGGAGAGCCTGTTGCCTGAATACAGCGCATTCGGCGTGGTGCGCGAAGCCGCAGGAGGCGCCCTGCCCGGCATCGCACCGTCGAACGCCTACCGCTGCACCGACGGTTTCGTGCTGATCGGCGGCAACGGCGACAGCATCTTCAAGCGCTTGATGACCGCACTTGGACGCGACGATCTCGCCAACGATCCGGCGCTCGCCGCCAATGCGGGACGGGTGAAGCGCGTGGCGGAACTCGATCAGGCGATCGAAACGTGGACGCAGGTACGCAAGGTGAGCGAGGTGCTCGACGTACTCGGCAAGGCGCGCGTCCCGGCCGGCAAGGTCTACTCGGTGCGCGACATTCACGAAGACCCGCACTATCGCGCGCGCGACATGATCCTGCGCCAGGTGGCGCGCGACGGCTACGAAATCGACGTGCCCGGCATCGTGCCAAAGCTTTTGGGAACACCGGGAACGATTCGTTCGGCGGCGCCCCGTCTTGGCGAGGACACCGATGCCGTGTTGCGCGAGTCCGGATTCTCCGAGCAGGACATCACCGCGTTGCGCGGCAAAGGGGTAGTCGCGTGAGATGCAGGCCGCCCGAAGCGCGAAGGGAGCATCGATGAACGTCTGGAACGGAGCGGGCAAGCGCATCTACATGCAGGAAGTCGGCACACGCGACGGCTTGCAGTCCGAACCCGCATTCGTGCCGACCGAGGACAAGGTGGCGCTGGTCAACGCGCTGTCGCACGCGGGTATGGCGAAGATCGAGGTGACGTCGTTTGTTTCGGCGCAGGCGATCCCGGCACTGCGCGACGCCGAGATCGTGATGCGCGAGATCGAACGCAAGGCCGGGGTCGTTTACACCGCGCTGGTGCCGAACGTGCGTGGCGCCGAACGCGCAATCGAAGCGCACGCCGACGAGTTGAATCTCGTGATGTCGGCGACCGAAAGCCACAATCTCTCCAACCTGCGCATGACGCGCGAGCAGTCGTTGCGCGCGCTCGCCGACGTCGCCAGGCTGGCAGCCGGCGCGCGCGTGCCGGTGAACATCTCGCTCTCGTGTTCGTTCGGTTGCCCGATGGAAGGCGACGTCGCGGCCGCGAGTGTGCTCGAGTGGTCGCGCCGCTTTGTCGAGGAGATCGGCGCACGCGGGGTCTCGTTGTGCGACACGACCGGCATGGCTTTCCCCAGCCAGGTGGCCGCGCTCACACAGGCGTTCCGCGAACGCTGGCCAACGACCGAACTCACGCTGCACTTTCATAACACGCGCGGCATGGGGTTCGCCAACGTGCTCGCCGCGATCGACGCGGGCGCGGATCGTTTCGACGCCTCGCTCGGCGGCATCGGCGGCTGTCCCTATGCACCGGGTGCGACCGGCAACATCTGCAGCGAAGAAATCGCGCACGCGCTCGAGCTGATGGGCTACGCAACCGGGGTTGACGTCGCGCGCCTGATCGCGGCTTCGAAGAGCCTTCCCTCGTTGCTCGGTCACGACACGCCAAGCCAGATCGTCAAGGCGGGCCGCAGGCTCGATCTG
>DASQAE010000663.1:0-4337 GCA_035635915.1 Burkholderiaceae bacterium
ATGCCGCCGGGCTTGGTGCTGAAGAACGCGTCGAGGATTCGGCTCCGGTCCTCCTCCTTCAGGCCGGGTCCGGAATCCCTCACGGCCACCAGCACCGACTGCTCAGCGCCCGCCTGAGCCGCCAGCTGGAGCCGGCGCTCGCGACCGCTGACTCCGATCATCGCCTCGATCGCATTCATCGCGAGATTGACGATGACTTGCTGCAGCTGGACCCGATCTGCGAGCACATTGGGCAGATCGGATTCGGTGTCGACATGCACCGACACATTGTTAGTGCGCGCCATGTCCTGCACGAGGCCGACCGCTTCGTGGACGACTTCGTCTACCTTCAGCGGTGTCTTGGTGATCTCTTCACGCCTGAGGAACCCGCGGATGCGTGCGACTACGTCGCGCGCACGCAGCGCCTCGCGGTGGGCGCGCGCCGCGGCGGCATTCGCCTCCTCCATATTCGGAGGCTGGGCGGCGAGCCAGCGCTGGCATGCGGACGCGTTTATCGCGAGCGCGGCAAGCGGCTGGTTGAGTTCGTGCGAGATCGAAGCGGCGAGCTCTCCCATCGTCGTAACGCGCGCGACCCGCGCCAGCTCGGCCCGGGTCTCGGCGAGCGCCTCCTCGGCTCGCTTACGCTCGGTCACATCCTCGACCACACCGACCAGCATGCGCGGCGTCTTGTCGGTGTCGGCAATCGCCGATATGGTGGTGTTGCCCCAGATGAAGCCGCCATCGCCGCGCAAAAAGCGGCGCAGCACGCGCACCTCGCGCGTGGCGCCACTTGTCAGCTCGCTCAACCGCGCTCGCGCACCGACGCGTTCGTCTTCGAACGTGATCTCAGTCATGGAAAGTTCACGCAGCTCGGCTTCCGCATAGCCGAGCATCCTCTGCATGGCCGGGTTGGTCGCGAGGAAGCGTCCCGACGCGTCCGTGAGCCCGATGCCGACCGCGGAATTTTCAAACACGGCGCGCCACCGGCGCTCCGAGTCCTGCAGCGCCTGCCGATTCGAGATCAGCTGGCCGGTCAACCGTGATACGTCCTCGTCCTGCGAACGCAGCTCTTTTTGCAGCACGTCGCGCGCACGGTGCATGGAGACGAGATTCTTCACCCGCGCACGCAACTCGGCGACGCCAAAAGGCTTGTGCAGATAGTCCTGCGCGCCTTCGCGCAGGATGCGCGCGCCGAACTCATCGTCGTGCTTGGCTGACAACAGGAGCACCGGCACCGATTTCAGTTCCGGATGGCGGCGCAGCTGGCGTAGCAGCTCCTCGCCGCTCATGCCCGGCATCATGATGTCGCTCAGGATCAGGTCAGGCTTGAACTCGACCGCCCGCGCAAGCCCATCGCCGCCGTTCACAGCCGTGACCACGCGATACGTGTCGGCGAGAGATTCTTCGAGGAAGCTGCGCATGTCGGCGTTGTCCTCGACGATCAGGACCGACGCGGCGCCGGGTGCAGCGCGCGTTGCAACCGCAAGCGCCACTGGTGGCGGCGCGAACTGCGGCTCGTCGAGCGCCTCACCGTGCGGGGGCGACGATTGCGGCGCCGGCTCGCCCTGCGCAGCGATCAGCGGGATCTCGACGCGAAACGTTGCCCCGCCGAGGGCCGAATCGTCCACCGCGACGTGCCCTCTGTGCAACACGACAAATTCCTTGACGATGGCAAGACCAAGGCCGGTCCCGAGGCTTTGCTGCGTGTCGTTCGGTAGCTGGCGAAAGCGCTCGAACACGGTCTCGCGCATTTCGGCCGGTATGCCGGGCCCTGAATCCTGCACTTCCAATACCACCTGGTCGCGTTCTGTGCGCACCGACCACGAGATGTGGCCGTACTTCGGCGTGAACTTGAAGGCGTTCGACAGGAGATTGAGTGCGACCCGCTGCAGCTTGTCCTCGTCGGCGCGGCACACCAGGCTGGCCGGCGCATCGATATCGAACCTGATGTGACGCTCGCGCGCAAGCGACTCGAAATGCGCGCCGAGGACGCGCGTCATGCGCGCCAGATCCGCGTCGGCCGGGTGCACTTCCATGTGGCCGGCGTCGAGCTTGGACAGGTCGAGCAGCTCGTTGACGCGGCTCAACAGCATGCGCCCGTTGCGCTCGATCACCTCGAGCGCATGCGCTTGCTCGGCACTCAGGCCCGCGCCGGTGCGCAGTCTTTCTGCTGGACCGAGGATCAACGCCAGCGGTGTGCGCAGCTCGTGGCTGACATTGGCGAAGAACCGCGTCTTCATCTCGTCGAGTTCCTGCAGGCGTGCGTTGAGGCGGTTCAGCTCCGCATTCGCCGCCTCGAGCTGCAGCTTGCGTTCGCGCGACAGGCTGGCGTCCTTCACCATGTTCAGGACGCGCGGCACAAGGGGAGGCAGCGCGAGTGCGGTCGCGACCGATGCCACCGATGTAACAACTTTGATTTCGCCCGCCAGCCAGTAACGCGGATCCCAGAGCGTCCATACCTCCATCAGGTGCGTCATGCCGCAGGCCACGATGAAGACGCCGAACGCCAGGAACATCCAGGAAAACGGGATCTCCTGCTTCGCGCGATGCACCAGGAATGCCAGCGTGCCCGAGATGAGAAAGTAGGAAAGACCGATGACGACGTCCGACCCCGCGTTCAGCCACATGGTCGCCGGATCGAAGACGTAGCAGAAGCTATGCGGCAGAAACTCCTGGTTGGAAAGCGTCTTGGTCCAGAGCGGCGGCCATACCAGTGGAGGCGCGAGAAGGACCACGGCCCCTGCCAATAGAGCCCATCGCATGCCGCTCGAAATGCCAAGACGTTGCATGACACCTCCCTGGGGCGACGGAAGCTGGCAGTCTATCTCGCAGCGCGCAGCGCGAACGTGACGGGCGCCTGAAGCGCAGAGTTGGTCCGCCGGGTAGCAGGATGTCGAAAGACTGGCGGCTTGTGCCCGGCTAGCGTTGCGGAGGTGGAACAACCGGTTGGAACTACCGTGCCTGAGGCGGCTCAATGATTCCGGTCCAGAACCCAGTTCCGTTGCGCTTCCCGCCGGTCGCGACCTGGACCCTGATCGCGATCTGCACCGTGGTCTTCCTGGTTGAAAACAGCCTCGACCCGGGGCAGCTGGAACTATTTCTGTCGCGGTTCGCGCTGATTCCGGCGCGCTATCTGGATTCGGAGCCGTTTGGCTTCGATTCGGTGCTCGACTACCTGCCGTTTGTTACCAACATGTTCCTGCACGGCGGCTGGCTGCACCTGATTCTGAATATGTGGATGTTGTGGTTGTTCGGAGGCGCAGTCGAGGATCGGTTCGGACGTGTGCGTTACCTCGCCTTTTATATCGCCTGCGGCATCGTGGCATCGATCACCCATGCTTTTTTCAACGCCACGTCCACCGTTCCCGCGCTGGGGGCTTCGGGTGCCATCGCCGGAGTGCTGGGTGCCCACATCCGGATGTTTCCGATGGCACGCATCGTCCTTGTGATTCCGGTGCTGTTTTTTCCGTTTTTCTTCGAGTTGCCGGCTGTTGTTTTTGTCGGCATCTGGTTCGTGACGCAGTTATTGCAGGGGACGGCCGAACTTTTCGCGCCATCCACGGGCGGCGGTATCGCCTGGTGGGCGCACATCGGCGGGTTCGTCGCGGGCCTGTTGCTCACCCCCGCTCTGCGGCGGTCCTCGGCGAACTATCGCCCGTATTACCACGACGAAGGTGTTCTCGGGTTCGGTCCCTTTGGGGACCGTTGACGGAGGCAACATGACGCTAGCTGACTTGTTCTGGTTGTTCTTCATGTTCTCGGCGCTGCAGCCGGTACTGCGCCAGCGGATGTTGGATGGGATGCGGATGCACAAAATCGCAAACCTCGAGCGCAAGCGCAAATCGCGGGTGATCCTGCTGGTGCACCGGCAGGAGACGATGCGTCTTCTGGGTTTCCCGTTGATGCGCTACATCGATGTCAACGATTCGGAAGAGGTCCTGCGTGCAATCCAGATGACGGATGACGACGTCCCGCTGGACATCATCCTGCACACGCCCGGCGGGCTCGTGCTCGCGGCGATGCAGATCGCGCGCGCGATACGCGCGCACAAAGGCCGGGTGACGGTGCTGGTGCCCCACTACGCGATGTCCGGCGGAACGCTGATCGCGCTCGCGGCCGACCAGATCATCATGTCGCGCCACGCCGTTCTTGGGCCGGTCGATCCGCAACTCGGCAATTTTCCTGCAGCCTCCCTGATCAAGGTCGTCGAACAAAAGCCGATTGCCGAGGTCGACGACGAAACGTTGATCATGGCCGACGTCGGCCGCAAGGCCATCGCTCAGATCGAGGGATTCACCACCCGGCTGCTCGCGCGCCAGCTGCCGCCGGATCGGGCGCGCAAGGCGGCGCGCGTCCTG
>DASQAE010000664.1:0-2709 GCA_035635915.1 Burkholderiaceae bacterium
TTTCGCGTCCACGAGGGTCCGACGCCGGACCGGCTGGCCAATCTACATGCGCTGCTGAAAACACTGGGCCTGCAACTCGACGGTGATGACAGCCCGCGGCCGGCCGACTACGCGGCGCTGATCGCGCGCATTCGCACGCGCCCCGATCGACAGCTGCTGCAAACCGTGTTGTTGCGTTCGATGCAGCAGGCGGTTTACAGCCCACACAACGTCGGGCACTTCGGCCTCGCGTACGAGGCCTACGCGCACTTCACTTCGCCGATCCGCCGTTATCCGGATCTGCTGGTGCACCGGGCGATCAAGGCAATCATCGGCCGGCGCGGTTACGTACCGACGCTGGTACAGGTCGATCTGCCGCTGGCGCCGACGCGTGGCCCGGCGCGTTCGACACGCACCAAGGCGGAAGAAGGCACGGCGCTTGCGGCGTGGGAAAAACTCGGCCTCATCTGTTCTGCCAACGAGCGCCGGGCGGACGATGCAACCCGCGACGTCGAGGCCTGGCTCAAGAGCTATTACATGCGCGAGCGCGTCGGCGAAACATACAGCGGAACCATCAGCGCGGTGGTGCCGTTCGGTATCTTCGTCGTCCTCGACGATCTGTTCGTTGAAGGGCTGGTGCATGTCTCTGAGTTGGGTTCGGAGTATTTCAACTTCAACGAGGCCCTGCACGAATTGCGTGGCGAGCGCACCGGCCAGCGCTACCGTCTTGCGGATCGTTTAACCGTACAAGTGTCACGGGTCGATCTCGAAGGACGGCGGATCGAATTCAGGCTGGTGCGGCCGACAGACCGCAAGACGCTGCTGGGTGCTGCCGCACCCGCCGAAACGGCGCGCAAGCCGGCGCGCAAAGGTGAAAGCGTCGAGGAGCGTAATGCGCGTCGCGCTGCGGCTGCGGCACGCAAGGGGCGCGATTTCGACAAACGCGACAAGGCGCGCGCGGGCAAGCGCGGTCTTGGCGGCGTTCGTCCGGGCATGACACGGCGGCGCGGGCGCTGACGATGAAGCCACAAACCGTGTTCGGATTTCATGCGGTCAATGGCCGCTTGAAGCACGCGGTGGGCTCGATTGAGACGCTTTATGTTTCGGACCACCGCCATGACGCCCGGATGCGTGATCTGCTGGCGCGCGCCGAAGTGGCCGGCGTCCGGATCATGTTGGCTGACGACCGACGGCTCGAAGGACTGGCAGGCGGCAACGTGCATCAAGGCGTGGTCGCGTTGTGTTCTGAACCTTCGGCGCCGATCCACCTGGAAGACGTGCTGGCGAACGTCGTCCCGACAACGCTGCTGCTGTTGCTCGACGGCGTCACCGACCCGCGCAATCTCGGCGCTTGCATGCGCACCGCGGCAGCGGCCGGAGCGAATGCGGTGATCGTCCCGCGCGACCGCTCTGCTTCAATGACCGACGTCGCAAGCAAGGCCGCTGCAGGTGCGGCCGAAGCGCTGCCGCTGATCGCCGTGACGAACCTCGCGCGCGCGATGGATCAGATCAAGGAAAGCGGAATCTGGATCGCCGGGGCGGCGGCGGACTCGGAAAGAACGATTTTCGAGCTTGACCTTCGCGGACCGCTTGCCTGGGCCCTCGGCGCCGAAGGCACGGGCCTGCGCCGCCTCACCCGTGAACGCTGTGACTGGCTGGCACACATCCCGATGTTTGCAGAGGTCGAAAGCCTGAACGTATCGGTGGCTACCGGCGTGTGCCTGTTCGAGACCGTGCGCCAGCGTGGCGTCGACACTTCACAGAACCAGAAACCATGAGCGCCGCACGGCCGCTCCGAAGGCGCTCAGCTCCCCCTCGGGGGGACAGCGCGAAGCGCGAAGGGGGCAACATGAGCGCGGATCCGTTTGCGGCCGCTCGTCGGGTGCTGGGCGAGGCCCGTTCGTGCGTGGTCTTGACGGGCGCAGGCATGTCCGCCGAGAGCGGCGTGCCCACGTTTCGTGCCGCGCAAACCGGCGAGTGGTCGAAGTTCGACCCGATGCAACTGGCGTCACGCGAGGGATTCCAGGCGGATCCGGCGTTCGTCTGGCGCTGGTATTCCAGCCGTCGCGTGCGCCTTGCACAGGTTCTGCCGAACGCGGGGCATCGCGCGCTTGTCGGCTTGGAGCGACGGTTCAGTCCGTTCGCGATCGTGACGCAGAACGTCGATGGTCTGCATGCTCGCGCCGGCAGCACGCGGGTGTTGGAGTTGCACGGCAATCTCACGTGCACGAAGTGTTTTGCCGAATGCGGCGTGCTGATCGATGATCTTGCGAAGGTACCGGCGGGGGAACCGCCCGTCTGTCCTGGCTGCGGTGGATGGTTGCGGCCGGACGTCGTGTGGTTCGGCGAGATGCTCGATCCGACTGTGCTCGAGGACGCGGAGCGGCTCGCGGGTCGGTGCGACGTGATGCTGGTCGTCGGCACTTCGGGCGTGGTCTATCCCGCCGCGGGCCTGGCGCACTTGGCCAAACGGCGCGGTGCGAAAGTGATCGTGGTGAATCCGAACCCGTCCGATCTGGACGATTGTGCCGATGTGCTGGTCGCGGCAACCGCGGCCAATGCCTTGCCGCAACTCTTTGCGCCTGCAGCGACTTGAGCCGGGACCCACGCTCGGGATAGAATCGCTGGCTTTTCAAGTCCTTGCTGCACCGGACCCGCCTTGGTACCAAGGTAAGAGTAGGCGGGTGACGCACCGGGCAGCTTATTCATCCATAAGGAGCAACCATGCGT
>DASQAE010000665.1:0-3288 GCA_035635915.1 Burkholderiaceae bacterium
CCACACAATGAATGCCCGCCGTTGCACGCTGCGGATCGGGCAGGTAAAGCGCGGTCGCGGCGAGCAAGGTCTGTTTGAGTTCCTCGGCATTCGCGATCAGCGGCGCCGGGCGTCCGGCAACCACTGCGATGCCAGTGCTCACGTGGCCAAGCGACATGCGCGTCGCAGCGTCAATCGCGCCGGTACCCGCGAGTTCGTCGAGCAACTTTGCGCTCAAAATGATCACATCGCACGCCGCACCCGCGGACCATTGATCGCGCATTGCGCCGACCGCACCAAACGTGGTGCGCAAGGACACGCGCTCCTCGCGCTCGACATCGGCCTGCAGGCTCAGAACCACCGCCTTCGCCGCGCCTGCGCTCAACACGAACAGGTCGCGCGCCACTACTGCTCCGGCTTGGCGCCCGAAATCTTGACGATGCGCGCCCACTTGATGATGTCATCGGCGACGAACCGCTCGAACTCTTCCGCGCTCATCACCATCGGTGTCGCTCCCTGCCTGCCCCATTCGTCGCGCACCTCGTTGCGGCGGGTGACCTTCTGCACCTCCGCGTTAAGGCGGTTCACGATGGCAGCGGCAGTACCGCGTGGCGCCATGAGTCCAAGCCAGATCACCGCCTCGTAGCCAGGAACGCCCGCCTCCGCGATCGTGGGCGTGGAGGGCAACACGGCGGAGCGGGCGCGCCCCGAGGTGCCGATTGCACGCACCTTGCCGGCTTTCGCCTGCTCGGCCATTGTCGTGACCGCATCGAACATCATGTCGACCTGACCGCCGATCACATCGGTACGTGCGCCCGAGCTGCCGCGATAAGGCACGTGCAATATATCGACGCCCGCCATCGCTTTGAAAAGTTCGCCGGCCATGTGATACGGCGTTCCGGGTCCGGACGACGCATAACTGAGCTTGCCCGGCTGCGCGCGCGCCAGCTTCAGTAGTTCCTCGAGCGAATTAGCCGCCACCTTCGGATTCACGACCAGGACCAGGTCGGAGTAGTTGATCGGCGTGATGGGCACGAAGTCGCGCAACAACGCGTAAGGCTTGGCCGGAATCAACGTTTCATTAACGGTATGCGTGTTCGACATCAACAGCAGCGTGTATCCGTCGGGAGCAGCTTTGGCGACGGCATCGGTGCCGATGATCGAACCGGCGCCAGGTCGGTTATCAACTACGAGCGGCTGGCCCAAGGCCTCCTGCAAGCGCTGGCCGATGAAGCGCGCGTAGATGTCGGCGGGGCCGCCGGTCGCGAACGGAACGATGATCCGGATCGGGCGCGACGGATACTCCTCGGCCTGTGCAGCCGGGGCGCCCATGCAGAGCGCGAGACCGGCCAGTGCAACACAGACGACTCGACGTACGAACTCCGTCACAAGACACTCCTTCTTCTGCGACAGGTTCGCATGATATGAGCGAACCATCGGCGCCTGTCGGCGGCACCATGACACCGTCCGCTTTCATCCATACTGGCGCTCCCAAGAACGAGCGTGGAGGACACGATGAGTGACTTCAATTCACGTAACAACCGTCTCGTCTGGTTCGACATTCCGGTCGAGAACCTGGACCGGGCGCAGGCGTTTTATGCGGCCATGCTCGGCATCAAGGTGCACCGCGAGCAGTTCGAGGGTTACTCGTTCTGCGTGCTCGATCACGCCGACGGCAATGGCGGTTGCCTTGTGCCGGGCAAGGACTCGATCAGCGCGACGGCGGGCATCCTTGTCTACCTGAACGTCGATGGGCGTATTCGTGACGCCTGCGCCCAAGTCGACCGGCAGCGCGGCAAGATCGTCGAGGCGATCCATCCCATCGGCCCGCACGGTTTTCGCGCGATCGTGATCGACAGCGAAGGTAATCGCATCGCCCTGCACTCGACGGTCGACGCCTGACGGTGCAGCCTGCGGGCGCCGGCGTGGTCGAACTCAGCGTTTCCAGGCTTGTCGCCGAGGGACTGGCGTTTCCCGAGGGTCCGCGCTGGCATGCCGGCGAACTCTGGTTCTCCGACATGCTTGGCGGCGTTGTCATGCGCGTGGCCGCCGACGGAAGCCAGCACCGGGTGCTCGACGTGCCGGAGCAACCGTCCGGCCTGGGCTGGCTGTCCGATGGGACCATGCTGGTTGTGTCGATGCGAAATCGCAGTTTGCTGCGCATCGAGTCGGGTCGTGCGTCGATCGTCGCCGACCTGTCGCGCCTCGCGCCCCATCACTGCAACGACATGGTGGTCGATGTGCAGGGACGCGCTTATGTCGGCAACTTCGGCTTCGACCTGCCCGGCGGCGCGTCACCCGTTCCGACTGGCCTTGTTCTCGTCACGCCGGACGGTCGCGCGCGCGTGGTCGCTGATGGCCTGCTGTTTCCCAACGGGTGTGTCATCACACCCGACGGCGGCACGTTGATCGTCGGCGAGACATTCGGCGCACGTCTGACCGCGTTTCGCATTGCACCCGATGGTTCGCTTCATTCAAGGCGAACATGGGCCGCGCTGCCGGGCAAGTCTCCTGACGGCATCTGTCTCGATGCCGACGGCGCAATATGGGTCGCCTCGCCGCCGACGCGGGAAGTCTTGCGCGTTCGTGCGGGAGGCGAGATTACGCATCGTGTCGCGACCAGGAACCAGGCAATCGCCTGCATGCTCGGCGGTGCCGACCGGCGCGAACTCTTTGTCTTGAGCGGACACGTCTCGTTCGATCCGGCAAAGGCACGTTCGTACCGCAGCGGGCGTATCGACTTGGTACGCGTCGACGTACCAGGTACAGGCGCGCCATAGCGCGCACGCAGCGTTTCGCAACTTCTGCAACGGCGATCGGTCGCGATCGATCCCTCTCGATCGCGCGACGAAGTTCGCCCATCCGGCGCGCGCGCGCTTGAGACCGCTGAGCCTGCATTCCGTCGCAGCACCGTTGGTGGCAACGGCGCCTCTTCATAGATTGTCGGCGGCGAAAGTTGATCACCCGCAGGAGAAGAACGATGAAACCAATCGCAACACTCACATCGCTCGTGGCAATCGGCGTCAGCGTGCTGACAGGATGCGCGACCGGAGGCGATCCGGCTGCCGTAGCAGCGCGTCAGTGCCGATACTTCGCTGGCGTCGAGGGCGCGCGTTTGATCGGCGTCGACAGCGTCGATGCCATTTCCGAGAGCGACGCAAACTACAAGGTGCGGATGCGGATCGAGGACGGCATGTCGCGCCGGACCAGCGCCGAATGCCTCTATTCGTCGGTCAGCAACAAAGCGCGCTGGGCAACGCCGCTGCCGAACGGATTCGTACGCATCTGAGCGGCGGCTTCGCAGCTAGC
>DASQAE010000666.1:0-8912 GCA_035635915.1 Burkholderiaceae bacterium
ATCTGGATGCAGAGTCACCGCGCCGAATGGAAGCGCACGAAAACGTTGCGGCGCGACGATGGCGCGTTCGCAGCGGCGCGCGGACAACTGATCGAGTATTTCGCCGGCGCGCGAACGGAGTTCGATTTCCCGCTTGCTCCGGAAGGGACGGGGTTTCAGCGCAAGGTATGGAACGCGCTGTGCAACATCCCATACGGCGAGACGATCAGTTACGGCGAACTGGCCCGCCGCATCGGCCGACCAAGTGCCGCGCGCGCCGTGGGACTTGCGAACGGCAGCAATCCGCTACCGATAGTCGTGCCGTGTCATCGCGTGATCGGCGCGGATGGATCGATGACCGGGTTTGGGGGTGGGATCGAGCGCAAGCGGTGGTTGCTGGCGCACGAGAAGAGGTATTCGAAGTCCACTCAGGACTTGTTCTCACTCTGAGCGGTTGCCTCCCCCGCCCGCGGGGGAGGGCTAGCTAGGGTGGGGGCCGCACGTGCACAAACCTAGAACGGCTGCACCCCGATCAACGGCCCGTGCAACCAGAATCCAAACGCGAACCACGCCGCCGCGCCCAAGATAACCATCGTCACGTCCCTCGCTACCGGCCCCAGCGGATAAGTCGTGCCCGCCACTCTGTCGCGCCTTCTTGCCTCGATGAATGCGAAGACCGCCCACACGAGGAACGCGCCGAACAGCAACATGTCTCCCAGCGTCCCGTTCGACAACAAGTGCGCGATCGCCCATACCATCACGCCAGCCGTCATCGGATGCCCGATCTTTGCCTTGATGCGATTGCCGCGTACATATGCTGCGGCGACCAGCACGAACGACACCAGCATGAGCGCCGAAGTGAACGGGAACGTCCAGTCGGGCGGAGTCCACACCTCGACCGGCGCTCTGCGCATACGCGCATAACCGGCGCCGACCATCACGATTCCGACCACGGAGACGAGCGAATAAATGCCCCTCCACGCGCGCTCGCCGCGTGCGGCGATCTGGCGTGTGCGCCAATCCTCCGCGAAGATGCGCACCGAGTGCACGCTGAAGAAAACCAGGATGCCGAGGAGCAGGAGCGTCATCGTTGCTCCTACTCCGACGCGACCTTCAACACCAGCTTGCCCATGTTCGCGCCGGAGAACAGCATCTGCAGCGCTTCCGGAAACGTCTCCAACCCTTCGACGATGTGCTCGCGCGATTTGAGCTTGCCGGCTGCCATCCACCCTGCCAGGTCGCGCACGGCATCGGGATAACGTTTCGCGTAGTCGAACACCACCATGCCCGTCATCGACGCGCGATACACCAGCAGCGACAGATAGTTGGCTGGGCCCTTCACCGGCGCCGTATTGTTGTACTGGGAGATGGCGCCGCAGATCACAACGCGTGCGTGGCGCGCAAGGCGCGTGAGCGCGATGTCGAGGATGTCGCCGCCCACGTTGTCGAAGAACACGTCGATGCCGTTCGGGCATGCGTCGCGCAGTGCTGCCTTGACATCCGAATGCTTGTAGTCGACGGCGGCATCGAAACCGAGTTCTTCGGTGAGGTAGCGGCATTTGTCCGTTCCGCCGGCTATGCCCACCGCGCGACAGCCCTTGATCTTCGCAATCTGCCCGACCACGGTGCCCACCGCACCGGCGGCGCCGGAGACCACCACGGTCTGTCCTGCTTCTGGTTTGCCTATGTCGAGCAACCCGAAGTACGCGGTGAAACCCGGCATGCCAAGCGCCGAGAGATAGACGGGGAGCGGTGCCAGGCGCGGATCAACGCGCGTGAGTTGCTTCGCCGGGACGAGGGCGTATTCCTGCACGCCGATCGTGCCGTAGACGAAATCGCCCGCCTTGAAGCCAGGGTCCTTCGATTCGATCACCTTGCCGATCCCGCCCGCGCGCATCACTTCGCCGATACCAACCGGCGGGATGTATGACTTGCCCTCGTTCATCCAGCCGCGCATCGCCGGATCGAGCGAGAGGTACAGCGTCTTGACCAGCACCTGGCCATCGGCCGGTGGCGGCACCGGTTCCTCCGTGAAGTTCCAGTCGGTGCGCTTGACGGCCCCGACCGGGCGCGCGGCAAGACGCCACTGGTGATTGATGGTCGCGGCCATGGTGGTCTCCTGAGAGGGACGAGCGAGCGGGTCTGGACGCGCACTTTACGCGCGGCCGGCTATCGCGTGTGTACGCTCTCGATCCTCGAACAAGAATCGGGGTGAGTCATGCAAGCACAGTTGCACCTGCGTGAGCGCGCCATCGCGATCGCGCTGGCTGTCGTGGTTGCCGGATGCGCAACTTCGGCGTCGCCGGAAGCCGATGCGCGCCGCACGCAGGGTCTGAAGCAGGTCGAACACATCGTTGTCATCTACGCGGAGAACCGCAGCTTCGATCACTTGTATGGATTGTTTCCTGGCGCCGACGGCATCGCGCAAGCCACTGCGGAGCAGAAGACGCAACTGGATCATGACGGCAAGCCGTTGCCGACGCTGCCGCCGGTGTTCGGTGCCAGGCTGGGCGAGACGTTTCCCACTGGTCTGCCGAATGGCCCGTTCCGCATCGACGCGCCACCCGTGAATCGGCGCTGGGATGAAGTGCTGCCGAGCCCGATCCACAACTACTACCAGAACGGCGAGCAGATCAACGGCGGCAGGAACAACAAGTTCGTCGCCATGTCGACCGTCGGCGCGTGGGTGATGGGCTATTTCGATGGCTCGAAAATGAGGCTCTGGAAGTGGGCGCAGGAATACACGCTTGCCGATCACTTTTTCATGGGCGCATTCGGCGGTTCGTACCTCAATCACCAATGGCTCATATGCGCCTGCACGCCCATGCACACCGATGCGCCCGCGAACACGCGGCCGCAACTCGACGAACAGGGCCGCTTGAAAAAGCAGCCTGATTCACCCCCGTCGGTGATGCAGGGGCCTGTGAAGGTGTTCGATGGCCGCGTGTCGCCCGACGGCTACACGGTCAACACGGCGCAACCGCCGTATCAACCGAGCGGTGTGCGACCGATCGAAGGCGGCGATCCGGATCTGGCCGATCCCAAGGGCACGCCCGTACCGCCGCAGAAACTGAAGACAATCGGCGACACGCTCAGCGCGAAGGGCGTGAGTTGGGTCTGGTACGCCGGCGGCTACAACGCCGCGCTCGCCGACGGCCGCAAGCCGCCGCAGGAAGAGCGCACGGTGATCTACAGCATGAAGGTGGGCATCGGCTTTCAGCCGCACCATCAGCCGTTCAACTACTACGCGCGCTTCGCCCCCGGCACCAAGGACCGCGCGGAGCATCTGAAGGATTACGACGATCTTGTCGCCGCGATCGACGGTGGCACGCTGCCGCAGGTAACGCTCTACAAGCCGATGGGCAGGCTCAACCAGCACCCCAGTTACGCCGACGTGGCGGCCGGCGACGAACACATCAACGACCTGCTCGAGCGCCTGCGCAAGAGTCCGCTATGGAGCAAGATGGCCGTCATCGTCACGTACGACGAGAACGGCGGCTATTGGGACCACGTGCCGCCCCCGTCGGGCCCGGGCTGGGGCGATCGCTGGGGCCCTGGGACACGCATCCCGGCCCTGATCATCTCCCCGTTCGCGAAGCGCGGCTTCGTCGATAAGACGAGCTACGACACAACGTCGATCCTGAAATTCATCACGCGCAGATTCGAGTTGGAGCCATTGCCGGGAGTGAGACAGAACGCAGGCGACCTCACCAACGCGTTCGTCTTTTGATTCCCTCCCCCGCCTGCGGCGGAGGGTGAGGGTGGGGGCCGAACGCGCAGTGACCTCGGCCCGCTACTCCTCCGAATCCGCGCGCTTGTTCGCCACCCGGGCAATCAATTCCTCATACATCTTCTGCGCTTCCGCAAAACTCGGCATCGGCTGCGCTCGCATGCGCTCGCGACTATCGCGCGACCATCCATAGTCACGCGACGCCGGTAAAACCTCGGCAATGGGAAGCCCGGTCTCCAGCAGATCGCTGGTCGCGAGAATCACATACCGCCCACTCTCCTGCGGCTGATCCGGCCACAGCAGAAACACCAGGCTCGCCATCGAATCGCGCACGCGATACGCGATCGACCGATCGATCGCCATGCTGCCGTCCTTCATCGACGCGCCCGCCTTGGCGAGCCCGCGCTTATCCGTCGACGCCTGCGGCCGGAAGCCGACGATGCCGGCCGAGCGCTCGCGCGCCGTCGCGTCCGAGAGGTCATAACGCCGGCCCAACGCAAGCGCGAGCCCGCCGAGTCCCGCCGCGACGCGCGCGTCGAGCAGAGCGAGCGCACGTGGCCGCGTGCGTCGCGCCGTAAGCGCGCTCGCAGGCAGGCGCGCGGTGATGCGGCGCGTGAGGTCTTCGGCTGCTTCATCCGAAACGCGGCCGGCCTCGCGCTGTATCCGAAGGTTCTCGAGCAGGGCTTTCAACTGCTTGGCGTCGAGCCCGGCCAGCTTCTCGTCGTTCCAATCCATGCGGCTCGGGGGCTGAAAGGTTTTTTGTGCGGTGGTGAAGGAGGCGCTACGAGGTCGAGACATCGAAATTCCGTCTGAAAGTGGCGACCCAGGATGTCGCCGCAAGCAGGCTCGCAGAAGGCGTGCTGCCACCCGAAGTATCGCGCTTTGCGCGCCCCGGCGTTCGGCGGCGGCGCGGATTGCTCCCCTCAGCGGTCGAAGCGCAAAATCCTGCCCGCATCACCAAAACCACGAAACAAGGAGACGTTCACATGACGCTGCCGCGCTCATCCGCTCCGTATCTGGCCGCCATCGGCGCGCTCGCCGCTCTCGCTGCCTGCACGTCGGTATCGCTCAAAGAGCAGCCCGCGCCCGCACCCGCTCCAGCCGCCGCAGCTCCGGCTGCCCCGCCGCCCCCCGCGTGGGCGCAAGGCCGTCCGGACTCGATGGCCAACTCGCCGCTCGCTCCGCATGCGCCGGTGCTCACCGTCACGACGACCGACAAAATCGCGCTCGACAAGATCAAGGTTCCGGCCGGATTCAAAGTCGAGATCTGGGCCAGCGGAGCTCCGGGCGCACGCATGATGACGCGCGCCGAAAACGGCACGTTGTTCGTCGGCACGCGTGCAATCGGCCGTGTCTACGCCATCACAGATGCCGGCGGCAAACGCGAGGTGAAGGTGTTCGCCTCCGGACTCACACAGCCGAACGGCGTGGTGGTCAAGAACGGATCGCTCTACGTCGCCGCGATCAACCAGGTGTTCCGCTTCGACAACGTCGAGAAGATGCTCGATGCCTACGCCAGCAAGAGCGCGCAGCCGGTCGACATGACGGCCGCATTCAACCTGCCGCCGCACGGGCATCACGGCTGGAAATTCCTCGGGGTCGGACCGGACAACAAGCTCTACATCCCGATCGGCGCGCCGTGCAACATCTGCGAGCCGCCGCCGACGAACGCGCAGATCCGCCGCTACAACCTCGACGGCACCGGCATGGAAGTGATCGCGCGCGGCGTGCGCAACTCGGTCGGGTTCGACTTCCATCCACAGACCGGCGAACTCTGGTTCACCGACAACGGCCGCGACTGGGCCGGCGAAGAAGGCCCGCAAGACGAGCTGAACCGCGTCAGCAAGGTGGGCCAGAACTTCGGGTTCCCGTATTGCCACGCGCAGGGCATCGTCGATCCGGACATCAAGAAGCCGAACGCGTGCGACGACGTCACCATGCCGGTGACGCTGATGGGCCCGCACGCCGCCGCGCTCGGCATGCGCTTCTACACGGGCAACATGTTCCCGGACGAGTACAAAAACAGCGTGCTGGTGGCGCGTCACGGCTCGTGGAATCGCACCCAGAAGGCGGGTTACGACGTCGTGCGCGTGACGGCGACGCCTGACGGCAAGAACGCTCAGGTCACGCCATTCGTCACTGGCTTCCTCGATCCTGCGACCAACGCGTTCTGGGGCCGTCCGGCCGATGTGCTGCAAATGCCCGATGGATCGGTGCTGGTGAGCGACGAGCAGAACGGCGCGATCTATCGCGTGAGCTACGCGAAGTAGCAACGTGATGCGACTGGCACTCGGGTTGCTCGCGCTGATTTGCAGCGCTGCGCTGGCGCAAGGCGGCAACCCCGAGCGCGCCCTCAAGACGGTCGAGATCTGCAGCGCGTGTCACGGCAGGGACGGCAATGCCGTCGTTCCGTTGACGCCGTCGCTGGCGTCGCAGCCGGAGTTGTTTCTGGTATCGCAGATGATCTTGTTTCGCGAGGGACTGCGGCAGGTTCCAGCGATGACGGCGGTGTTCGCAAAAACCAGCGAGCAGGATCTGCTCGACCTAGCTGCCTACTTCAACAAGCAGACGTTGAAGCCGACCACCGCGCCACGCGACGCAGCTTTGTATGAGAAGGGCGAGGCTCTATCAAAACGGGGAAGCTGCGGCGGCTGCCACCTGCCGGACTATCGCGGCCACGACCAGATCCCTCGCCTGGCAGGCCAGAAGGAGGACTATCTAGCCGCAACAATGGTCGCGTACCGCGACAACAAGCGCTCAGGTACCGACACCACAATGACCGGCATCCTGTACGGGATAGGCGACGCCGATATCAAGGCGCTGGCGCACTACCTATCGCAGCAGAAATAACAGAACAACAAAACACGAAACTCCCTCCCCCGCTCGCGCGGGAGGGCTGGGGTGGGGGCCGCGGACCGCGTTCGTCATCGCGAGCCGCACCCACCCGTGTCATCCCGAGCCGCCCGGCCCCTGTGTCATCCCGAGCCGCAGGCGACGGATCTCAGTCTCCCTGCGTGCACCAACTCACGCAAGCCAGCCCTACGCCGCCACCGCCACTTCCTCCGGCAACAACGTAGCAATCCGCGCAATCATCGCCTCAAACTTCGTCTCCGCGTCCGCAAAATCCGCCGCCGGCAACGCCCGCATCCGCTCCCGACTAGCCTGCGACCAACCGTAGTCCTTGCTCCCCGGCATGAACTCCGTCAACGGCGCGCCTTCTTCCAGCAGATCGTCAGTGGCGAGCAGCACATAGCGCCCACTCTGCTGCGGCTGATCCGGAAACAGCAGGAACGCCAGGCTGGCGAGCGAATCCTGCACGCGGTAGGAAATAAAGCGATCGATCGCCATGGTGCCGGTCCTCATCGAACCGCTGGCCTTCGCGAAGCCACGTTTGTCCGTCAGTGTGTGCGGGCGAAAACCCTTGGTGCCGGCCGAACGCTGGCGCGCGGTTTCTTCGCTCAAGTCATAGCGCCGCGCGAGCGAGGTGGCCAGGCTGCCCAGGCCATCGGCCACACGCGCGTCAAGCTGAACCTCGGTGCGCAGCCGCTTCTTGCGCACTACCAGCGCGCGCGCGGGCAGGCGCGCGATGATGCGGGCGGAGATCTCCTCGGCTTCAGCCTCGGAAACACGACCCGCGTCGCGCATCGTGTGGAGGTTGGCGAGCAGGCTCTTCAACTGATCCGTATCGAGCCCGGCCAATTTGTCCTCAGGCCAGTGCAACTGGCTCGGAACCTGGAACACTTTCTGGGCCGCCTTGTGGGCGTTTGCGCGACTGTGTCGGCTCATGGCAATTCCGATGCAAGGGGTGAAGCACGGGGCAAGCCACAAATGGGCGCCCGGAGACCGAGTAT
The DNA here is from genome assembly GCA_035635915.1 of Burkholderiaceae bacterium. Lineage (GTDB taxonomy): Bacteria > Pseudomonadota > Gammaproteobacteria > Burkholderiales > Burkholderiaceae_F > JAKANT01. The sequence continues at coordinate 7,561 of DASQAE010000666.1, forward strand.
GGGCCTTTGTGGGGAGGGGCGCTCGGAAGTGCTGATGGGCGGGCGAGGGAGACAGAACCGCCGGTTTGAACGAATTCCGGGTACCTCCTAGGCGGATGGCTCGGTGGGATTCGGCACTCCTTTTAGCCCTTGCGCGTGCTAGGTCTGACGCGAGAAAGAAACCCTTCGCGATGCGTACGTCAGACCAGGCGCCCCGCCAGGAAGTCGACAAGATGTTTGCGGCGGCGGTGGGACGCTCGGGTCGTAGAGAGGGCCAACGTCGATGCGCCAGGTTCTTCTCGGCGCCTCGCGCGCCGCCATCCTTGCCGCCCTGCTGCTCCGACCAGAGGACGAGGTGCACGTGCGAGTTGGCTCGCATCACCGGCGTTTCACCGGCAACGCTGCACCGGGAATTGCGCGCGCTGTCCGAACTCGGGTTGCTCACACGGCGCGAAGTTGGGCGCCAGGTCTTTTACTCGGCGAATGGCGCAAGCCCGATGTTTCCCGAGCGCCTGGTCACCGATTTGATTGCTGCATGCAAGGCCGTCGCATCGAAAGCCGCTGCCCTCCCATCGATTCCTAAGCGCTAGCGGTCGTTTGTGTCCTCGTTTGCGATCGAGCGGCAGGCGCCTCAGCGCCACTGCACTAGGGCAACGCACGCGCCGCCGATTGCAGCTCAGGAGCGGACCGGCTCCAACCCGCCCGCGCCAAGCCGACAGCACGCGGCGCCCGACCGAGCAACTCAGCCAACTCGTTTTTCGCCGGCACGTTGTCACGCCCCATGAGTAGCAGATGGCCGAACGAAAACGGCGTCACGTGCAGCAGATCGCAAACGTGGCTCACCAGGCGCGCGAGCGCGGTCGGGATCTCAATCACTCGGGCTGGTCGGCCGTGGGCAAGCCTTCGCAGGGCTGCCAGATGTTCGCGCATCGTTCGCATCTCGGCCCCGCCTAGTTCCACCACGCGGGCCTCGGCGCAAGGCGGCGCCTCGCACAGCTTCGCGATCGCCAGCGCAAGATCTTCGACGTCGAGTGGCGCAATGTGTTTGGCACCCGCAGGTACGAAGTGGACCGGCCATCGCGCGGCTTGCCGCAACCAGCGCGCGCCGAATCCCCCCGCGCCATCCAGCAACGAAGGGCGAACGATCACAGCATCCAGTCGCCTGCGCAGTAATTCCCGCTCGCCGGCGCGTTTCGAACGAATGAAGCCGCTTGCCGATTCCTCATCGAGCCCGAGTGCAGAAACATGGACGAGCCGCCTGGTCCCCACGCTTGCGCAAGCATCGGCGAGCGCGGCGAGCGCAACGCGGTGCACGCGGTCGTAGGTCTCGCCCCAGCGCGGCCGCAGGATTCCGACGCAATTCACGACGATGT
>DASQAE010000667.1:0-2793 GCA_035635915.1 Burkholderiaceae bacterium
TAGCGACCCATCGCATTGGCTGCGTAGTTCACGGCTCTTGCGTCGCCCCAGACGCTGCCCGGAGCGCGGTCGTTCGGGTCGAGCGCAAGGTCCACGCAACGTGGATCGGCATGCGTGCGATGGACGACAAAAGCCTGGTCACGCGGGGCGCCAGGGGTAGCGCGCAATTGACGCAGGCTGCTCCACACCCACGTTTCGATGCGTTCGCGCCGAGCGTATTGGCCCGCGCGAAAGCGCTCGAGAAATTGCGCCGAATACGGCGGCCCGTGCGCGGTGTTGTACATGTCGAGCGCCGGATCGGCCGCTTGTGCGTCCTCTTCGTCGACCACTGACGGATCGAGCCACTCGACGAACAGGCTCGCGCGACCCTCATGCGCTGCGCAGAGTGCAATGCCATCGATCGGCGGCAGGTCGTCGCGCGACAGATACGCAGGATCACCGTCCACCATCGTCTCGACGGTGAGATGCTCGGCTTGCGCCTGATAGAAGGAGGCCAGCGCTGCGCCACCCGAGTTGCCGATCAGCACGATGCGTTGGTAGCCGAGCCCGCGCAAGTGTTTCACCCCGGCACCGAGATCCTGCAGCACGCGCTCCATCAGCAGCACCGCATCGCTCCCCGCGTAGCGCGAGTTCAGGCCCATGCAGCAGATGCCGCGCTCGGCGAGCGGCTGGATCAGGTAGTGACCCATGAAGTTGCTGGCCGGGTGCATCACGATCGCCGCGACTCTCCTGCTTTGCGATTCGGCGTAGGCCCCATAGATGCGCGGCCGCAGCATCTGCAGTCCCGACTGGCTTTCCATCGCCGCGCCGGGTTTGACATCGATGACCGCGAGCTTGAGCTCACCCACGGCGCGCCTGCAGGCGAGCACGCTTCTCGCGCGTCCAGGTTTGCACCTCGGCATGGGCGCTTTGTGCGAGCTGCTCCATCGCTGCGGTATCCACAGTAGGTGTCGTGAGCTCGAGTCGGATGCCGTTCGGATCGAAGAAGTAGATCGATTCGATGATGTGGTGATCGGTTACGCCAACCACCTCGACGCCGGCCGCTTCGAGCCGTGCCTTGGCCGCGCGCAGCTCCGCGACCGAGTCGACACGCAGGGCGACGTGATTGACCCAGCTGGGCGTATTGGGCGACGGCTCGGCCTTGACGTCGTCGCCGAGGTCGAAGAACGCGATGTACGACCCGTCGGTCATCTGGAAGAAGATATGAACGTACGGGCAGTACTCGCCGGTGCTCGGCACGTGATCCGCCTTGATGACGTGCACCAGCGGCAGGCCGAGCAAGTCTTCGTAGAAGTGCCGTGTTTCTTCGCAGTCGCGGCAGCGGTAGGCGAAGTGGTGCAGGCCGCGGATGGGAATGGGATCGGGTGGCGGTGGCATGGATAGTCCTCGGCGCGGTAGCCAGGCGCAATTTACTGCGCGGACGTTTTTATCTTTTGCGGCCCCCACCCCAGCCCTCCCCCGCTCCGCAGGGGAGGGAGCAAATCCCTCCCCCGCTTGCGGGGGAGGGTTAGGGTGGGGGCGGAACGGCGCCACGTCCTCCGACGCGAGGAGCCAAGGCTCGTACGCGCCGTAATATGACGCTTCGATTCAGCCGTTCGTATCTCGATGGCGAAGCTCGATCTGGAATGGCTACAGGTGTTCGTCGAGGTCTATAAGACGCGCAGCATTTCGCGCGCCGCTGAACGGCTCGGCATCGCCCAGGCGAATGCCAGCATCGCGCTCAACAAGCTGCGCCGCCATTTCGATGACCGGCTTTTCAGCCGGACCTCGCGCGGCATGGAGCCCACGCCGCGCGCCGAACGTATCTACCCGGAATTGCAGGAAGTGCTGGCGCGCCTGGATGCGGCACGTGACGGCGCGCAGGAGTTCGTGCCCGCAGAGGCCGAACGGTCGTTCCGGATCTGCATCACCGACATCAGCGAGATCGTTCTTTTGCCGCGGCTGGTGAATCATCTGTCGCAGGTGGCACCGCACGTGCGCATCGAGGCGGAGAAAATTTCCGAGGCAAGCCCTGGGCGCCTGGAGGCCGGCGACGTGGACCTCGCGATCGGGTTCATGCCGGATCTGGAAGCGGGTTTTTATCAGCAGACGCTGTTCGAGCAGGATTTCGTGTGTCTTGCTGCCGCCAAACACCCGCGCATTCGATCGGCGCCAAGCCGGCGCGCGTTCCTTGCCGAGGGCCACATCGTCGTGACCACGTCCGGCACCGGGCACTCGATCGTGGACAAGGTGCTTGCGAAAGAAGGTTTCGACCGGCGTGTCGTGCTGCGGTTGGCCAGTTTTCTCGGCGTGGCGCGCATCGTCGCGCAAACCGAACTGCTGGTGGTCGTACCGCGCCTGCTCGGCGAAACACTCGCGTTGCAGGAACCGATTCAGGTGCTCGATCCGCCCGTGCCGCTGCCCACCTACGGCGTCAAGCAACACTGGCACGAGCGGTTTCATACCGAGGCGGGCCACGCGTGGCTGCGCAAGACGTTCGCCGAACTGTTCAGTGAGCCAGAACGCAAGCGGGGTGGTCGTGCTGCGCAATCGGCAGCGGACCAATCCCACCCAACTCTGTAACGCCGTATAGCGCCAATGGACATCGACAAGCTGATCGCGATCGACACGCACACCCACGCCGAGGTTTCCTGCTGGAACCCGTACGACAAGTACGGCGAGGAATACGACCGCGCCGCCGACAAATATTTCCGCTCCAGCCGGCGTCCGACCATCGATGAGTCGATCGCGTACTACCGCGAACGCAAGATCGGAATGGTGATGTTCACGGTCGACGCGGAAACCCAGCTTGGG
>DASQAE010000668.1:0-4982 GCA_035635915.1 Burkholderiaceae bacterium
TAACGTCCGCCGACCCAATCCCAGAACTCGAACATGCTGGCGGGCGCGATGCCAAACGCCGCGACGTCCCTGGCGTTGGTCGAGACCGCGACAAAGTGACGTTCAGTCGCCGCTTCGGTGCCGAGCGCGTGCGCGACGGACGCTGGACCGGACACACCGGCGCGAAAATCACCGACGTGGTCAATCTCGGTATCGGCGGCTCCGATCTCGGACCGCAGATGATGACGGTCGCACTGGCGCCGTATCACGACGGTCCGCGGGTGCACTTTGTTTCCAACGTCGATCCAGAGCACCTGCGCACGACGCTGGTTCCGCTCGAACCGGCGTCCACGCTGTTCGTCGTCGCTTCCAAGACGTTCACCACCATCGAGACGATGGCCAACGCACGCGCCGCGCGCCGCTGGCTGGTCAACGCGCTGGGCACCGAGGCGGCGACCGAACGTCACTTTGTCGCGGTCTCGACCAACGCCAAGGACGTCGCGGCGTTCGGTATCGCGCCCGCCAACATGTTCGAGTTCTGGGACTGGGTCGGCGGACGTTATTCACTTTGGTCTTCGATCGGCCTGCCGATCGCGCTCGCGATCGGACGCACCCGCTTTCTGCAGCTGCTCGCCGGCGCGCATGCGATGGACGAACACTTTCGCACCGCCGACTTCGGCCAGAACCTGCCGGTGCTGCTCGGCCTGCTCGGACTCTGGTACGTCAACTTCTGGGGCGCCGCGAGCCATTCGATCGCGCCTTATTCACAGCACCTGGCGCGGTTTGCGGCGCATCTGCAGCAGGTCGACATGGAGTCCAACGGCAAGCGGGTGAACCTCGAAGGCGATGTGCTCGAGCATGAGACCGGCCCCGTCATCTGGGGCGAGCCGGGCACCAACGGTCAACACGCGTACTTCCAGTTGCTGCAGCAGGGGCCGGCGCTGATCCCGGTCGATTTCATCGCCGCTGCCGAATCACCGTTCGCGGACGACGCGCAGCACCGCATCCTGCTCGCGAACTGTTTCGCGCAGTCCGCGACGCTCGCGATCGGCAAAACCGCGGCCGAAGCGCGCGCCGAGATGATGGCTGCAGGAAAAAGCGAGCAGGAAGCGCAGCGCCTGGCGCCGCACCGAGAGTTTCCGGGTAACCGCCCGAGTTCGACCATCCTGGTGCGTCGTTTCGATCCGTTCACGCTCGGCCTGCTGACCGCGCTTTATGAGCACAAGGTGTTCGTGCAAGGCGCGATCTGGGGCATCAACTCGTTCGACCAGTGGGGCGTGGAGCTGGGCAAGCAGATCGCGACCAAACTCGCCGGCGCGCTGAGCGATGCACAAGCACCTGTGGATGCCGCGTCGGCGGGCATCGTGGCAGCGTGGCGCGAAATGCGCGGATCTTCGTAGCGGCACCTCGACTTCCCGACCCTCGCCCCGACCCTCCCCCGCTCCGCAAGGGAGGGAGAGGCGCTCCCTCCCCCGCCTGCGGGGGAGGGCGGGGGTGGGGGCGAACGTGCACCACTAAAATCCTCGGCATGTCGACCGGCTTCGTCCATCTGCGCCTGCATTCCGAGTTCTCCGTCGTCGATGGCCTGGTGCGAATCAGCGACGCGGTCGACGCCGCGCTGGCGGATGGGCAAGGCGCTTTGGCGCTTACCGACAGCGCCAACCTGTTCGGCGCGGTGCGCTTTTACTCGGGTGCGCGCAAGAAGGGCATCAAGCCGATCATCGGCTGCGACGTTTGGATCACCAACAGCGCCGAGCGCGAAGCGCCGTTTCGTTTGCTGCTGCTGGTCGCAGACAGGACCGGCTATCACAACCTGTGCGAACTGCTCACCCGCGCCTGGCTCGAGAACCAGCACCGCAATCGCGCCGAAATGCGGCTGCAATGGTTCGCCGACGGGTTTGCCGAGGGGCTGATCGCCCTGTCGGGTGGGCTGCAGGGCGAAATCGGCGCGCAGCTTGCGGCCGGTAATTCCGCGGGAGCGCGTTCTGCGGCGACGCGACTGGCGGAGCTTTTTCCCGATCGTTTTTACATCGAGTTGCAGCGTGCCGGCAGGCCCGGCGATACGGCCCATGTGCAGCGCGCGCTCGCGCTTGCGGCGGAAATGCGCCTGCCCGTGGTTGCCACCCATCCGGTGCAGTTCCTCAAGCGCGAGGAGTTCCAGGCGCACGAGGCGCGGGTCTGCATCGCGGAGGGTTACACGCTCGGTGATCCGCGCCGCCCGCGTCCCTACACGAACGAGCAGTACCTCAAGACGCGTGCCGAGATGGCGGAGCTGTTCTCGGACGTTCCAGCGGCGCTTGCGAACAGCGTTGAGATCGCCAAGCGCTGCAACCTCGAACTCACGCTCGGCAAAGCGAGCCTGCCTGAATATCCCACGCCGGAAGGTGTCACGCTCGATCAGCACTGCAGCGATCTCGCCGCGCATGGACTCGAGCGCCGCCTCGCCCTGCTGTATCCCGATCCGGCGTTGCGCGAAACGCAGAACGCCCGCTATCGCGCGCGGCTCGAACTCGAGCTCGCAACGATCGCGAAGATGGGTTTCTCGGGCTACTTCCTGATCGTGGCCGACTTCATCAACTGGGCCAAGCAGAACGGTGTGCCGGTCGGTCCGGGGCGCGGCTCCGGTGCGGGTTCGCTGGTCGCGTATTCGCTCGGCATCACCGACCTCGACCCGCTGCACTATGACCTGCTGTTCGAACGTTTCCTCAACCCCGAGCGCGTGTCGATGCCGGACTTCGACATCGACTTCTGCCAGGACAACCGCGATCGTGTGATCGACTACGTCAAGCGCAAGTACGGCGCGCAGGCAGTGTGTCAGATCGCGACCTTCGGCACCCTGGGCGCCAAGGCGGTCGTGCGCGACGTCGGCCGCGTGCTCGATCTGCCGTACACGAAGTGCGATCAGCTTTCCACGTTGATTCCGCACAACCCGGTGGATCCGTGGACGCTCGACCGCGCGCTGGAGGAGGAGCCCGCCTTTGCCGATGCGGTCAAAGCCGATGAGGAATACCAGCGCATCATCGAACTGGCGCGCCCGCTGGAAGGGCTGACGCGCAACGTCGGGATGCATGCGGGCGGCGTGCTGATCGCACCGGGCAAACTGACCGAGTTCTGCCCGCTTTATTGCGCTCCGGGCGCGCAGGACGCGGCGGTGAGCCAGTTCGACAAGGACGACGTCGAGGCGATCGGCCTGGTCAAGTTCGACTTCCTCGGCCTGACCACGCTCACCATCCTCGAGTACGCGCTGGAGTACGTGCAAAAGCTCGATCCCGCGTCAACGCTGACCCTGGCCTCGATCCCGCTCGACGACGCGGCGACGTACGAGATCTTTCGCAGCGCGAACACCGCTGCCATCTTCCAGTTTGAATCGCGCGGCATGCGCGATCTGCTCAAGCGCGCGCGACCGGACCGGCTGGGTGATCTGATCGCTCTCAACGCGCTGTTTCGCCCCGGTCCGATGGAGCTGATTCCCGATTACGTCGAGCGCAAGCATGGGCGCCAGCGCGTGGACTATCTCGATCCGCGCCTGAAGGAAATCCTGGACGAGACCTGCGGGATCATGGTCTACCAGGAGCAGGTCATGCGCATCGCGCAGACGATCGGCGGTTATTCGCTCGGCGGCGCGGATCTGTTGCGGCGGGCGATGGGCAAGAAAAAACCCGAAGAAATGGCACAGCACCGCTCGATCTTCGTCGACGGCGCAGGCAAGAACGGGGTCAAGGTCAACGCGGCGACCGAGCTGTTCGATCTGATGGAGAAGTTCGCGGGCTACGGGTTCAACAAGTCACACAGCGCCGCTTACGCCGTGGTGGCTTTTCAGACCGCGTACTTCAAGCGCCATCATCCGGCCGCGTTCTTCGCGGCGAACATGTCCGCGGTGATGGGTGACACCGACAAGGTGAAGGAACTGGTCGAGGACGCGAAGGCGAACGGGATTATTTTGATGCCGCCGGATATCAACAGCGGCAACTATCGCTTCGAACCGGTCGATGCGAAGTCGGTGCGCTATGGATTGGGCGGCATCAAGGGCACCGGCGCTGGTGCAATCGACGCCATCATCGCCGCGCGCGCGAGCGCCGGGCCGTTCCGCGATCTGTTCGATCTGTGCGCGCGGGTCGACAAACATCTGGTCAATCGGCGGGTGGTGGAGGCGCTGGTGCGTGCCGGTGCACTCGACGCGCTGCATCGCGAACGCGCAACGTTGCTCGCAACCGTCGGCCGCGCGATGGAAAGCGCGGAACGCGCGTTGGCACACGCGGGACAGGAGAGTCTGTTCGGCGAGCCGGCGCAGTCGGACGCGCCGGCGATCGACTACGTGCACGTCAAAGCTTGGAGCGACCGCGAGCGGCTGGCCAACGAAAAACTCGCGCTTGGGTATTACTTCAGCGGCCACCTGTTCGCTGAGTTCGAACTGGAAGCGCGCAAGCTGGCGCCGACACGGCTCGCCGATGCAAAGCAGGGCGGGCGCGAATCGATTCGCCTGGCCGGCGTCATCGTCTCGGCGCGCAGTCAGAACACGCGCCGCGGCCGGATGGGCGTGATCGTGCTCGACGACAGCACGGCGCAACTCGAACTGATGGTGTTCTCGGAACTCTACGATCGCAAACGCGCGCTGCTCAAGGAGGACACGCTGGTGTTTGTCACCGGCAAGGTGCGCTTCGACGATTTCAACCAGCGCTACTCGATCAGTGCCGACGACGTGATGGATCTCGGCGAGGCGCGGGCACGCGCGGAAGCGCGCCTGCGCATCGAGATCGACAGCGCGATCGACGTCGCGTCACTGAAAGGCGCGTTGCAGCCGTATCGCATCCGCAACGGGGCACCCGCGCCGTCGCCGTCGCACGATCGCGCAGCGGCGCCCAACGGCAACCCGCATGGATGCCGCGTCGTCGTCGGCTATCGCAACAGCGAAGGAATGGCCGACGTTTCGTTGCCGGAAGAGTGGCGCGTGCGACCCGATGAGAACCTGCTGGTCGAACTGAAAGCCCAGCCGAAGGTGCGCT
>DASQAE010000669.1:0-5284 GCA_035635915.1 Burkholderiaceae bacterium
CCACGTCGGCATGGCCGGCGCACACGAGTGGCGCGACACGACCAGCGCACCGCAGCCGTTGGCGAAGTCGCAACACCTCTCGTAGTCTTCACCGCGCAACCAGCCGCGCAGAAAACCCGCCATGAACGCGTCGCCGGCGCCCAGCACGTTCAGCACTTCAACCTGCACCCCGCGCCGGTTGAACGCGTCGTCGATCTGCGCCGGTATGGCGCCGTCCATAACCGCGCAGCCGAGTGGACCGCGTTTGACCACCAACGTAGCCGGCGTCAGGCGCCGCACCGTGCGCAGCGCAGGCACCAGCTCGGTCGCGCCGCCGGCGATCAGGAACTCTTCTTCGGTGCCGACGATCAGGTCGAAGTGCGGCAGCAGGCGCTGCAAATGCGCGCTCACACCTTCGCTGGCGATAAAACGCGTGGCGCCGTCGCCGCGGCCGGTGAGTCCCCACAGCACCGGCCGGTAGTCGATGTCGAGAATCGTGCGCACGTTGGCGGCGCGCGCCAATTCGAGTGCACGCTGGCTGGCGCGCAACGAGGTCGATGCCGATAGATGTGTACCGCTTATCAGCAGCGCGCGCGACTGCGCGATGTGATTTGCGTCGACGTCGCCTTCATCGAGCGCCATGTCGGCGCAGTTCTCGCGATAAAACAGCAGCGGAAACGTATCGCGGTCCTTAAGCCCCAGGAACACCAGCGCGGTGAGGCGTTGTGGATCGACCTTGACGTGACTCACATCGCAGCCTTCGCGTGCCAGTTCGCGCACGAGAAATCGACCGTTGTGCTCGTCGCCGACACGGGTGAGCATCGACGACTTCATTCCGAGCCGCGCGCAACCGAATGCGGCGTTGCCGGCGGAGCCGCCGAGATAACGCGCAAAACTGGTCACATCTTCCAGCGGGCTGCCGATCTGTTGCGCGTAAAGATCGACGGCGAGCCGGCCGAGGCAGATCACCTCGAGCGGCCGGTCCGGGGCGAATTGGGTCTGGTTTTTCATCCTGTTTCCTTGCGGCCGCTAGATGCGCACGCCCTCCAGCTCCGCCATCAACTTCTGCATCTCGGCGCCGCCGGCCATCATGTCGAGCACCTCGTCGCGCGAAATTCCATCGTGGGCAAAGGTGCCGAGCGAGCGGCCGCGATTGAGCAGGGTGAACGTATCGCCGATCGGGTAGGCATGATTCACGTTGTGGGTGATGAAGATCACCGAGATGCCGCGCGCGCGTGCACGGTCGATCAGGCGCAGCACGTTGAACGATTGTTTGACGCCGAGCGCAGCGGTCGGCTCGTCGAGAATCAACACGCGCGCGCCGAAGTGGATGGCGCGCGCGATCGCCAGGCACTGCTTTTCGCCGCCCGACATCGTGCCTACCATCTGATCGGCATCGCGCACCCTGATGCCCATCTCGGCGAGCTTCTCGCTTGAAAGTGTGCCGGCCATCACATGGTCCATCACGGGGAACACACCGAGCAGCCGGCGCCGCGGCTCGCGCCCCATGAAGAAGTTGCGAGCCACGCTCATCAGCGGAACCAGCGCAAGATCCTGGTACACGGTGGCGATGCCGCGGTCGAGTGCATCGCAGGGCGAACGAAAGTGCACCGGTGCGCCGTCGACGCGGTACTCGCCGTGGTCGGGCGCGTAGACCCCGGCGAGCATCTTGATCAGCGTCGACTTGCCGGCGCCGTTGTCGCCAAGCAGGCAGTGCACTTCGCCTGGTCGCAGTCGCAGCGTAACGTCCTTGAGTGCGATCACCGAGCCGAAATACTTGCTGACCGCGTCGAGCTCGAGGATGTATTCGCTGCCGCCTTGGGGTGGTTTGATCGAGCCCATCCTAGCCTCCACGTCGTGCGCCGAGCGCTACACGCCGGCGGATGAAGTTGTTGAAGATCACCGCGATCAGCAACATCAGACCGAGGAAAACACGGTACCAGTTGTTGTCGATGCTGGTATAGCCGATCCCGATCTGCACCACGCCGAAGATGAGCGCACCCAACGCCGCGCCGATCACCGAACCATAGCCGCCTGTGAGCAGGCAACCGCCGATCACGGCCGCGATGATGGCCTCGAACTCCTTCTGCAGTCCGCGGTCGGCAGCCGCAGATCCGGCATCGGCGACCTGCAGCACGGCAAACAACGTCGAGCACAGCGCCATCAGCATGAAAAGCACGATCTTCACGCGCGCAACCGGAATGCCGACGTTCTTGGCCGCGGTCGGATCGCCGCCCGCCGCGATGATCCAGTTGCCGAAGCGGGTGCGCGCCAGCATGAATGCACCTGCGAGCGTCAACACGATCCACCACACTACGACCTTCGGCACTCCAATCGCCAGCGCCACGCCGTCATCGCGGGCCGCGATTACGCCTGCCTGGGCGAGTGAGTTGAACAGGTCCTTCAGCACGTGCCCGCTGAACAGCAAGTTGAACACCGGGTCGGCTTGAACCAGGTCATGCAGCGTCAGCGACTCGTTGGCGCTGATGATCGTCTTGCCCGTGAGCAGAATCGAGAGCGCGAGCGACAGGCCGCGCAGGATGAAATAAAACGCCAGCGTGACGATGAACGACGGCAGGCCGGTGCGGATCACGAGCACGCCATTCAGCGCGCCGAATCCAAGCGCGAGCGCAAAGGCGAAGAGGCACGACAGCCACAGCGGCCAGCCCCAATACAACGCCGGGATGGTGAGCATCATGCCGGCGAAGCCGATCATGGAGCCGACCGACAGATCGAACTCGCCGCCGATCATCAGCAGTGCCGCGCCGACGGCGATCAGGCCGAGAAACGCCGCCACGGTGCCCCAATTTACGATCCCCTCGGCGCTGAACATGCCCGAGTTGCCCGCCACCACGGCAAAGAGCAGGAACACCAGCACCGTGCCTGACAAGGAACCGAACTCGGGCCGGCCGAGAAACCGGCGCACCGGGCCGATGTCGCGCACGCGCTCATCGGCGCCAGCCTTGGCAGACGAGTCCGCTGCCGCCTGGGTTGCGGCCTGCTGCGGCGTCGGCGCGTGATCCGAAGCCAGACGCGCGTCCGGCGCGGGAACGGATGCCATGGAGGTCTCCTTGTCTTGCATCTTGTTGCGGACGATCTCCGCGCTACTCCCTCCGCCCTCGTGACAGAGGGCAGGGGGAGCGGGGCCGCCGGTGGCCGACTTGCTATCTATCGATACTGACCGGCGTACTTCTCTACCTTGGCGATGTTTTCCTTGGTCACGAATCCCGGGCCTGAACCGATGTGACGCGGCCCGTAAGCCGGCTCGAGGCCGTACTCCTTGAAGCGTGCAATGGCTTTCGGGTTGGCCTTCACCGCGTCGGCAAGCTTCTTCACGTCGGTGGTCTTCGTCTGCTTCATTGTGGCGAGCACCGCGACGGGGATGTAGCCTTGCAGATAAGGTTGCTGATCGATCGCGAACTGGATCGTGCCGCTCTTGATGCCGCGCGAGATTTCATCCGACAGGTCGAACGTGGCCATGAAGATCTTGCCGGCCAGGCCGCCCTTCTCGAGCGCCTTGAGCGTCGGGTGGGCCGAGGTGGGTCCAAGCGTCAGCACGGCTTGCGTGCCGGCGTTCTGGCGCAGCCAGGCGGAGACCTTCGATTCGATCGCGGTGGGGTCGTCGCCCGAGTCGAGCGTGGATTTCTTGAAATCGACGCCGATTGCCTCGGCAAAACCGCGGCAGCGTTCGAACGACGCCGGGTTGGTGGCGTAGTGATTGACGCAGAGGAACGACTTGATGCCTTTTGCCTTGGCACGCTCGCCGGCGCCTTTGCCGGCTTCGTACTCGGGCTGACCGACGTGCATCAGGGCGCCGAGATCTTCGGATTGTTTGGTGGTTCCGGAGTTGATGGTGATGAGCGGAATCTTTTTCGCTGTCACCTTGGCGAGCGCGCCCTTGAGAACCTGGTAATCGGCGATTGAAGTGATCACGCCGTCGTAGTTGGCTGCGGCCGCCTGCTCGATCAGGCGTGCCATATCCGCGAGGTCGCCGCTGGGCGGATTACGGTAATCGACCTGGACCCCGAAATCCTCGCCCGCCTGCTTGATCGCGTTCTTGATGGTGTTCCACCACGAATCCGAATCCGGCGCGTGGCTGATCAACACGAATTTTGTCTGCGCTGCCGCCGGAAGAACGGCGGCGACCATCGTGCCCGCCAGCAGCACGGTTACCAGCCCGCGCATCCAGCGCATCGGCTTGCTCGAAAGCATCTGCGTCTCCTTGAGTTTGTTTTGGCGCCGTACGCGGGGCAGCAACGCGCCGGTCTGAAGCTGTTCTTGTCGTGAGGGTTTGGCTGCCGACGGATGCAGCTTAGGCAGGCTCCGGGCAAATTGCAATGGAAATTCTATGACATGGCATACCTAGAAAAACATTTCTAACTGGCGTATGGTCCTTCTATAGTCGCCACCGTGCCACTCCGCGGCCGCGCCTGGCGCGGTTGGTGCAGCGCACTGCCGTACTGACTCGAATTGAACCTGGAACAAGGAAGGAAAGCGGATGAGCGCACAACCGGTTCGCCTCGGCATCGCAGGTCTTGGTCGACTCGGACGGCGCCACGCGGACAATCTCGCGCGGCGTGTTCCGGGCGCCGAACTGCTTGCGGCGTGCAGTCCAATCGAAGATGAACTGCGTTGGGCCAACACGCACCTTGGCATCGCACATTGTTATCGCGACTACGCCGACCTGCTGCGCCATCCGGGGCTCGACGCCGTATTCCTGGTCACGCCCACGACGCTGCATGCAACCCAGATCACGCAGGCGCTGGCTGCGGGCAAACACGTGTTCTGCGAAAAACCGTTGTCGCTCGATCTGGGTGACTGTGAGCGCGTGAAGCAGGCGGCGGCCGAGCAGCCGCACCTGCAAGTGATGATCGGCTTCGTCCGCCGTTTCGACGCAAGTTATCGCGATGCTTACACGAGAATCACCCAGGGCAGTATCGGCACGCCGTTCCTGGTGCGCGCGCAAACCTGCGATCGTCTCGACCCCGGCGGCGCATTCGTGCAGTTCGCCGCCTCCAGCGGGGGCATCTTTCTCGACTGCAGCGTGCACGACATCGATCTCGCGCGCTGGTTGCTGGGTGCGCCGCGCGCGCTGCGCGCGTTTGCCATCGGCACCAACGCCGTCTACCCCAAGCTGCGCGAGTTCAACGATGTCGACAACGGACTTGCGCTCTGCGAGTTCGACGACGGCAAGCTTGCCTGCTTTTATGCATCGCGCACGATGGCGCATGGCCACGACACGTGGACTGAAGTCGTCGGCACGGCCGGCAAACTGGTGATCGGTCGCGATGCGCGGTCCAACGAG
>DASQAE010000670.1:0-3354 GCA_035635915.1 Burkholderiaceae bacterium
TCAGTGCGGAGCCGAGCAACAGGAGCGCGACGCCGGTCCAGTTGACCGAGAGCATGTGAAAGGCATAAAGCGCCAGCAACAGCGAGATCGCGCCCGCGGTGCCCGGCAGGCCAAAACCGGGATTGGTGAACTCGACGAACAGACCGTAGATGCCGATCATCATCAGCGCGACCGCAATGGTCGGATTGGAAAGCACGCTCAGCATGCGATTGCGCCAGTCGGGGACCATGGACTCGACCACCACGCCGGCAACGTCGATCTTCAGCTGCCCTGCGGCCAACTTCACCTCGCGCCCGTTGATCTTGGTCAGCAGATCGTCGACGCTGGTCGCGATCACATCGATGACGCCCGCGGCGAGTGCATCGTTTGCGGACATGCTGCGCGCCTCACGCACAGCGCGCTCGGCGAAATCGAGGTTGCGGCCGCGCATCTGCGCCAGCGAGCGGATGTAGGCGACCGCATCGTTGATCGCCTTTTCGCTCATCGTGTCCTTGGCCGGTTCCTTGGCGCCCGGCTCGTCCTTCTTGGCGGGTGTTCCGGGCGTGCCACCACCGCCGATCGCCACCGGCGTCGCCGCACCGAGGTTGGTCGCGGGCGCCATCGCCGCAATGTGGCTGGCGTAAAGAATGTAGGTGCCGGCACTTGCCGCACGCGCTCCATTCGGCGCGACAAAGGTCGCAACCGGCATCGGCGCCGCGAAGATGTCCTTGATGATCGCGCGCATCGACGTATCGAGCCCGCCGGGCGTGTCCATCTCCAGGACCACGAGTCGGGCTCCGGTGGCGCGGGCGCGCTCCAGCCCTCGATGTACGAAGTCCGCTGTCGCCGGCGCAATCATGCCTTCGATGCGCAGCACCAGCACCGTCGGTTTGTTGACTGCCGGTTCCTGGGCGCTGCCCAGCCCCAAAAGCGCCGCCGGCAGCAGCGCTGCGAGGCAGAGACTGATGCGCAACCAACGCGCGGAGCGGGAGGACGCGGTCTTTTTCACGTTGCGCGCGCAACGCAACAACGTTGCGCTTCGTTTGCGTCGAGCCAGTGTAGTCCCGCGGGTCCGCCCGGGCGATGACGTGGCTAACATAGCCACAGGGTTGCAGGAAGCGGGGTTTGCGGTTGCCTCGCGCACCGACCCGTGGCGACGCGAGGTTTTTGTCTGCAATCGAATCCGGTGATGGCGCAACCCGACCACGATCCAAAGCCCGAACCACCACCGCAGCCCGACGACAACGCCTGCTGCGGTCAAGGTTGCAACCCGTGCATCTTCGACCTGTACGAGATGGCGCGCGAAAGCTACGAGGCCAAACTGCGGGCGTGGGAAGAGCGGCAGGCCGCGCGCGGGCGCTAAGACGCTTCGCCAAGCGCCACGTGTGATGCCTGCGCCTGCCGAGCACGACAAGACGTTAGAGCTGGGGCTTGAAATGCTGATGAACGAGCCGGGGTTGCCGGCGCAGGACGGTGCGGTTACTTCAAAAGGTGCGGCAACCAAAGCGAAAACGCGGGTACGTAAGTCACGAGCATCAACGTAACGCCAAGCGCGCCGTAAAACGGCAGGATGGTGCGCATCACTTCGCCGACGGAAATACCGCCGATCGCGCAGCCGACGAACTGGGTGGTACCCACTGGAGGCGTGTTCAACCCGAGCGCGCAGTTGATCAACATCACGATGCCGAACTGCACCGGATCCATGCCGAACTGCTGGCAGATCGGCAGGAAGATCGGCGTGCAGATGAGAATCGTCGCCGCCATGTCGAGGAACGTGCCGAGCAGAAACAGCAGCACGTTGACCAGCAGAAAGATCACCCAGGGTTCGGTGCTGATCGACTTCATCAATTCGCCGGTCTGCTGCGGTACTTCATAAAGGGCCATGAAGTAGCCGAACGCGGCCGAGATGCCGATCAGAAGCAGCACGACACCGGTGGTCTTGCAGGCTTTCGCGCAAGCCTTGAGGAAGTGTTGCCAGCTCAAGGTGCGATAGACGAATACCGTGACGATCAGCGCCCAGAACACGGCGGTAGCAGCCGACTCGGTTGCGGTGAACACGCCCGACAGAATTCCGGCGACGATGATCACCACGACCAGCAGCCCGGGCAACGCGGCGACGAACGCACGCAACACCTCGCCCCAGCCGGGAAACGCGCCGTGGGTGGGGTATCCGCGCTTGACCGCGACCAGGTAGGCGGCCGCGAGGTTGGAGGTGGTGAGGATCAGCGCGGGCACCACACCCGCGAGAATCAGGCTGAACACGCTCACCGACGCGATGCCCGAGGTTGCGAGCGTGAAGATGATGAGATTGTGCGAGGTGGGCATCAGCGCGCCGACCAGCGCCGCATGCGTAGTGACGTTGACCGCATAGTCGGCGTGATACCCCTCGCGTTTCATCAGCGGAATCATCACCGAGCCCATGGCCGACACGTCGGCGAGCGGCGATCCCGCGACGCCGCCGAACAACGTGCAACCGATCACGTTGCTCATCCCCAGGCCGCCACGCACGTGACCCACCAGGCTGTTCGCCAGGCGAACGATGCGATCGGCGATGCCGCCGTACAGCATCAACTCGCCGGCGAAGATGAAAAACGGGATCGCGAGAAACGAGAACACCTGCATCCCGCCGACCATCTTCTGGAACACGACCGCCACCGGCAATCCGGCGACGAGGATGGTGGCCACCGACGACAGGCCGATCGCAAACGCCACCGGCACGCCGATCAGGAGCAGCAGGAAAAAACTTGCACCGAGCACGGTCAGTGCCATGCCGGTCGCACTTCCTCGCCGCGCAGCAGCGCGACGCCGTGTTCGAGCGAAAAAATGACGATCAGCACGCCGGCAATCACCAGCGGCAGGAAGTCCATCCCCTCAGGCACGCCGAGCATCGGCTTGAGCTCGCCCCACTTCAGCCGCGTCCACATCCAGCCGCTGGAGGCCATGAGCGCGCCGAACAGCGCCACCAGTGCGTGAATCAGCAATCCGCAGCGCGAGCGCCAGCGCTCGGGCAGATAGGCCACCATCGAGTCGAAGCCGATGTGGCCGCCGTCACGCACGCCGACTGCAACGCCGAGCGCGGTGACATAGAGAATCAGCAGCAGCGCGAGCGCCTCGGCCCAGGTCGGTGTGTCATTGAACACGTAGCGGCCGACCACCTGCGTCTGCACGCAGACGATGACGCCGATCAGGCCCACCACGGCGAGCATCAGGCTTGCGCGCGCGAGAAGCCCGCAGGCGCGGGTCAGCGCGTTCGCCATGCGTTCAAGCGCCGCAGAAAGTGGCGACGAGAGCGATCACGCTGCTACCGCGTGTCCCGGATTGTCTTCACCAGCCGTTTCAAGTCGGGCGTGGTGATGAACTTGTCGTACACGGGGC
>DASQAE010000671.1:0-2632 GCA_035635915.1 Burkholderiaceae bacterium
CCCGACTTTGATGCCCTGCTCGACGATCCACCGCGTTTCGCGTTCGTGGCGCCGTGGACCCTGGTGCTGCTCGGCGTCGTAGTGGTGTTGCTGCTGGCGGGCTGTGCCACATCGCGCAAGAGCGAACCGCTGCTGCCGGAAGTGCGCGCCGCGCTGAGCGAAACCGCGCAGGCCAGATCTGCGCCACTGCCGCCCGCGGTCGCGAATGCGCTCGTGCCGCCGGCTGATCTTTCGCTGCCGTCGCTCAACGGCAAGACGAGCGAGCCGCGGTTCGACCTCAACGTCGTCGCATTGTCGGCGGCGCAGGTGTTCGCCGCCCTCGCCAAGGACACCCGCTATTCGATGCTGGTCGACCCGATGCTCACCACGCCGGTGACGGTCAATCTCAAAGACGTGACCCTGGTCGAAGCGCTCGACACGCTGCGTGAGATGTACGGCTTCGAGTACCGGGTACAGGGAACGCGCATTTTCGTGCAACCTGCGTCGCTCGCGACGCGCGTGTTCCAGGTGAACTACCTCACCGCCAACCGAACCGGGCGCAGCGACGTGCGCGTCACATCGGGCTCGATTGCGAGCACCGGCAACCCGAACACCGTCGGTTCGGGCACGCCGAGCGCGAACGCAACGACACAGGAGTCAAGCCGCATCACGACCCAGACGAAAAGCGATCTGTGGGCCGAGCTGGAAGCCTCGTTGCGCCTGCTGGTGGGCGCCGACGCCAAGAATGATCGCCAGGTGATCGTATCGCCGCAATCCGGCGTCATCGTGGTGCGCGGCCTGCCACGCGAATTGCGCGCGGTGGAGCAGTACCTGCGCGCGGCGCGCCTGAACATCGAACGCCAGGTGATGCTGGAAGCGAAGATCATCGACGTGCAGCTGCGCGACGGATCGCAGACCGGCGTCAACTGGGCCGCGTTCCTCAGCGGCAATAATCACGCCGGCAGCATCGGCCCGATCACGCCGGGCGCCACCCTCAACGCAAGCGGCGCGGTCTCTGCCGGACCGTTGACCGCGACGCCGGGCTCGTCGCTCGCGCTTGCTTCCACCGCCGCCAACGGCCTGTTCGGGCTGGCGTTCCAGACCAGCAACTTCGCAGCGATGCTGCAGTTCCTCGAGACACAGGGCAACGTGCAGGTGCTCTCCAGCCCGCGTATCGCCGCGCTCAACAACCAGAAAGCGGTGTTGAAAGTCGGCACGGACGACTTTTTCGTCACGGGCATCACCACCACCACCACCGCCTCTTCGACCGGCAACGTCACGTCGCCGACGATCACGGTGCAACCGTTCTTCTCCGGCATCGCGCTCGACGTGACGCCGCAGATCGACGAAAACGGCAGCATCATCCTGCACGTGCATCCGTCGGTGTCATCGGTGGCAGAGCGCAACAAGGTGCTGAACCTGGGCGACCTGGGCGGCACGATCACGCTGCCGCTCGCTTCAAGCACCGTTTCCGAAACCGACACCATCGTGCGCGTACGCGACGGCGCGATTGTCGCCATCGGCGGGCTGATGAAGGCGTCGCGCTCGTACGACCGCAATCAACTGCCCGGCGCCGGCGACATCCCGGTGGCCGGCAACCTGTTCGGCTCCAGCGCGCGTGCGAGCGAAAAAAGCGAACTGGTCATCCTGATCAAGCCGACGGTGATCAACTCGGACGCACAGCTGGATGTGGTGCGCGACGAAACCCTGGACCGCCTCGATGCGCTCGCGGCGCGGCCGGAACGGATGTAAGCCGCACCAGGGCAGAACTGCCAGCCATGTATCTCGAACACTTTCGCCTCACCGCCGCGCCGTTTTCGATCACGCCCGATACGGCCTTCGCCTATTCGTCGCGTGCGCAGCAAGAGGCGCTCAACACCTTGCTGCTCGCGATCGACGATGGCCAGGGTTTCATCAAGATCACGGGCGAGGTCGGCACCGGCAAGACGCTGCTGTGCCGGCGCTTCCTCGCCGCGCTGGCGACGCGTGCCGATCGGATCGAGACCGCTTATGTTCCGAATCCGTGCCTTTCGCCGCGCACGCTGCTGCTGGCGATCGGGCTCGAACTCTCTTTGCCGCTGCGCCACGATGCACCCGAGCACGAACTGCTCGCTGCGTTGAACGCACACCTGTTGCAGGCTGCCGAAGCTAGCCGGCGCGTCGTGGTCTGCCTCGACGAAGCGCAGGCGATGCCGTTCGACGCGCTCGAGGCGTTGCGCCTGACTTCGAACCTGGAAACCGAAAAACGCAAGCTGATCCAGATCGTCTTGTTTGCCCAGCCCGAGCTTGATCACAAACTGGCGCGCCAGGATCTGCGCCAGCTCGCAAGCCGGATCACGTTTCAATACGCGCTCGGTGCGTTGTCCGCCGACGAAGCCGAGCGTTACATCGCACATCGTCTGCGCGTGGCCGGCCATAACGGTGACGCGCTGTTTCCGCCCAAGGTCGCACAGCTATTGCACAAGGTGACGCGCGGCGTACCGCGCCTCATCAACATCGTTGCGCACAAATCGCTGTTGCTTGCTTACGGCGCAGGTGGCCTGCGCGTGGAGCACGCGCACGTGCGCGCCGCCGCCGCCGATACGCCATATGCAAGCCGGCTCGGACGGGCCAGCGGCGTGATGAGCGAAATTGTCGCAATGCTGCGCCAATG
>DASQAE010000672.1:0-5708 GCA_035635915.1 Burkholderiaceae bacterium
TTCACCTGGTCGCGGCACCAGACGATGGTGTGATTCAGCTGTGCGCTCACTCTTCGTTTCTCCTTGCGTGGCGATCCCTGTGGACGGCCGCGGCGGTTTTTATCACTTCACGACAACCGCACCGACAAAAAGCATGGCGGCCAGCAAAGACGCAGCCGTGCGTACACGCCAGGACCAGGCAGAGCAGCGTGGTACCCATGAACGGCAGCATGAAGCTCGGGTTGAGCACCACCACATTGATCGAGTTCATGCACCAGAGCGCTGGTGATCTCACGCGCTCTGCGCGAGCAACTCGTCCACCATCGCGCGCATGCGCTGCCAGTGCGAACCCTCCCAGAAGATGCGCTTGCAGACGTTGCAGGTGCTGAAGCGCTCGTAGCGCTCGCGCACCCCCGGCGGCAGCTGCGCGGCGACCTGCGCCATTTCGACCGCCACCAACGGCGCATTGCAGTGCAAGCACAACGTAAAAGGACGCGCGCTGCGCGCGAGATCGAGGCGGTCGAACAACTCGCGGATCTGCTTCGCCGACCGCAGCGTGTGCACGTAACAACCATGCGTGATCGTGCGCCGCTTGAGCAGGTCGCGATCGCGCGTGAGGACAATGCGGCCCTGCGCGGCCGCGATGTGCTCGATCTTGTCGTCGCGAAACGCGTTGTCGTACAGCGTGTCGAAGCCCGTCATGCGCAGCAGGTGCGCGAGCCCGCCCAAGTGTGCATCGGCGATGAAGCGCGTTTCGCGCAGCGGCTGTGCGCGCACGCGCAACAGCGGTGTGATGTCGAGCGACTCGAACTTCGGATAAACGGCCACCCGGTCGCCATCGCGCAGCATGCGATCGAAGCCGACCGATTCGCCGTTCACCAGTACCAACTCTACCTCGGTATGCGGCACGCCGAGCGCCTCGATCATGTGTTTGGTCGAGGCGGCGCGGGCACAAGGCCACGCGAATTCATGACCGCGCCGCTCGGGCGCGAGAAAATCGTTCAGCTCTTCGTAGAATCGGAACGTTGCACTGACCATCGGTGCCATCGTCCGTCAACTTGCACTCCGCCTCGCACGATCAGGCGTCCTCGAGGAAATTGCCTGCATCGAAGAAGACTGGAGGCGTACTTGGGCCGAAGCTCACGCTCGCCGGATCCTTGCCGGCAGCCACGAGTTCCATCTGACAACTGCATGCGGATCTCCTCGGCCGATGTTCGTTATCGAGCGAAGATACGCAGGCCGCGCCAATGAATCAATTGCGGATCAACCGGGGACGCGGATCGGCTCTTTCCTGGCATGCGGTGCACTGTCGCGCGTGAGATCGAATACGTGCACGCCCGCGCGCGGCCGCCGCCGTTTCAACCAGGCGGGATGATTCAAGGTGTGCGCCATGTCGGCCTGGCCGGCCTGCCAGTGCTCGCGCATGGAGACACGCGAGAACTCGAAGTCGCGCGACTGTGCCTCGTAGCCCATGCGGCGATAGATCAGGTGCACGACCGTGACCGCGGTCTCGTGGCTGGCAGCCTCGATGGTCCGCAGGTCGGGATCGTTGCGGTATTTGCGCGGCAGTCGGGCGGCGAGCCGGCGCACTGCCTGTCCCAGCGCCTGGCGCCCCAGCACGTTCTTGGTGTTCAAGCGCGTGCGACTCGAGAAGCGGATGTCTTTCTCGCGATCGGCCACCTCTGCAAGATTGGTCGGCAACTGACCCTCTGCAGGAAAAAGATCGACTTGAAACACGAGGCGGCGCTCCTTGCCCGGTTGGTCGAGCACGTACTGCAGCGGCGTGTTCGAAACCAGGCCGCCGTCCCAGTACCACTCGCCATCGATCTCGATCGGCGGAAAACCCGGCGGCAAC
Source organism: Burkholderiaceae bacterium (assembly GCA_035635915.1). Classification (GTDB taxonomy): domain Bacteria; phylum Pseudomonadota; class Gammaproteobacteria; order Burkholderiales; family Burkholderiaceae_F; genus JAKANT01. Next base: position 1,835 of record DASQAE010000672.1, read on the forward strand.
GCAGCGCTCGCCATGACGTGGCGCACGTCCAGGCGTTGCTCGTTCGTGTCGAAGTAGGTGAAATTTCCGGTGCGAACGTTGACGGCGCCGACCGACAGTCGCACCGATCCCTCATTCAGCAGATCGAAGTCCACCAGCTTCTCCAGCGTCGCTCGCAGTGGCGCTGTGTCGTACAAGCTGATCGCCTTGAAGCCCGGAACGCGCGGCGTAAAAAACCCGGGCAGGCCGAAGATGCTGTCCATCGTTGCGATCGCGCCATTGAACGCCGTGCGCATGTGGACGCCCGGTGTCAGCGGAAACAAGCTCGAATAAGCCGCCGTCACCGTCTCCCAGAACTCGCGCAGGCGCGGCACACGTTGCTTCGGCGGATTACCGACGATCAGCGCCGCGTTGATCGCGCCGATCGAAATGCCGGCCACCCAGTGCGGAAGCAATTCCTTTGTGCTCAGCGCTTCATACACGCCGGCTTGATAAGCGCCGAGTGCACCGCCTCCCTGCAGCACCAGGATGCGTTCTTCGTCGCGTTTTTTTGATTTCGTGCTGGGTTTGGTCGGCTTCATCGTGGGTGAAGCCCCTCTCCCCTTGCGGGAGAGGGGTTGGGGAGAGGGGGACCGCACTGAAACATCGCGCTCATCGCGTGACCGAGATTCATCGCCTGCGGCTCGGAATGGCACTGCGGCTCACCGCCCCGCAAGTGGCGCGCCTGCGTCGGCAGTCGTTTCGGCCTGCCAGCCGCCGCCGAGCGCGCGGATCAAGACGGCGCTCGCAACCAGTTGGCGGCTGCGCAGGTTGAGTTCGTTCTGCTGGTTGCCGAGCAGTGTGGTCTGCGCGGTGATCACGTTGAGGTAACTCACCGTGCCCGCCTTGTACTGATTGGTGGTCAGATCGAGCGACTCGCGCGCGGCCCGTACGGCTTCGCGCTGGTAGTTCGCTTCGTCGGCGAGCACGCGCAGCGTGGTGAGGTTGTCCTCGACCTCCTGGAATGCCGACAGCACCGTCTGGCGATAACTGGCGACACTCGCGTCGTAGGACGCCACTGCCGCATCCACCGTGGCGCTGCGCGCACCGCCGTCGAAGATCGTCTCGACCAACGAGGCTCCGAGCGACCACACCCGGTTGGGCGCGCTGAGCAGATTGGCCCAGCCCGTGCTGCGATAGCCGTACGTGCCGGAAAGATCCAGCACCGGGAACCATGCCGCCTGCGCGACTCCGATCTGCGCATTGGCCGCGGCAACCCGGCGTTCCGCGCCTGCAATGTCGGGCCTGCGCTCGAGCAGTTGCGACGGCAGCAGGCCGGGCACCGTCGGCAGTGTCACCGCTTGCGCCAGCTCGGGTTTTGGCACGATCGTCAGCGCTGAAGGCGCGACACCCACGAGCGTTGCGATTGCATGCTCCAGTTGCGCTCGTGCGATATCCACTTCGGTCCACTGCGCCTGCGCGGACGCGAGTTGTGCCTGTGCCTGCACGACATCGGCGCGCGTCACCACACCCTGCGTGTAGCGGTTGCGGGTCAGTTCGAGTGAGCGCGCATACGCCTGCACCGCCTCGTCGAGCAGCGCGCGTTGCGCGTCGGCGACGCGCAGTTGAAAGTAGTTCTGCACCACCTGCGCCTGCAGGCTCAGCTTGCTCGATTCGAGATCCGCGCGACTGGCGGCGACCGAAGCATTTTCCGATTCGACCGAACGCCTGACGCGGCCCCACAGGTCCGGCTCCCACGCTGCGGACAACGATGCCTGATCCGAGGTAACCGTGCCGCGGCCGGCAACGCTGTTGCTCGCAGACGCGGACCCGCGGCTGGTGTTCACGTTCGCCGACAGGGTCGGAAAAAAGCCTGCGCGTGCCTGTCGTGCCAGTGCCTGCGCGCGGTTGTAGTTGGCAAGCGCTTCACGCAGCGTCTGGTTGGCGCCGGCAACGCGTTCGACCAGAGCACTAAGTTCGCTGTCGCCGAAGATTTCCCACCACTTCGTACGCGCCTGCGCGTCCTGCGGCTCCGCCGGCTTCCAACCTGCTGGTGCTTCCTTGAAGGCCGCCGGCGCGTCGACCGCGGGCCGCTGGTAGTTCGGTCCGACGGCGCACGCGCCAAGCCAGAGCGCGGACGCGAGCAGGAAAGAGGAGCGAAGGCTGGTCATGCCGGTTCCGATTTGCCCGCGGGATAGCCGGGATGGCGCCGCGCGCGCTTGCGTTCGCGTCGGCGCGCAACGGCAAGCCGCGCGCGATCGAGATAAAGATAGATGACGGGCGTGGTGTAAAGCGTGAGCAGCTGGCTCGCGATCAGGCCACCCACAATTGAAATACCGAGCGGACGCCGCATCTCGGTTCCGTCGCCGACGCTGAGTGCAAGCGGCACCGCGCCGAGCAGCGCTGCCATAGTCGTCATCAGGATCGGCCGCAGGCGCAGCTTGCATGCTTCGAGAATGGCATCGCGCGAGGGCAAACCGCGTTCACGCTCGGCGTTGATGGCAAAGTCGACCATCAGGATCGCATTTTTCTTCACGATGCCGATGAGCAGGAACACGCCGATCAACGCAATGATCGAGAACTCGGTGCCGGTTGCGAGCAGCGCCAGGATCGCTCCCGCCCCCGCCGACGGCAGCGTCGAGAGGATGGTGATCGGATGCACGTAACTTTCGTACAGCATGCCGAGCACGATGTAGATGGTGGCTAGCGCTGCCAGGATCAGGATCGGCTGGCTCGCCAGCGATTGCTGGAACACCTGCGCCGTGCCCTGGAAACTGGCGCGGATCGAGGTCGGGAGGCCAAGACGCTGCAGGGCAACGTTGATCGCATCGGTAGCTTGCGACAGCGTGACGTCCGGTGCCAGGTTGAACGCAATCGTCGACGCGGCGAACTGGCCCTGGTGATTCACCGCCAGCGGGGTGCGTGTGGTTTCGTAGCGAGCGATAGCCGACAGCGGCACCTGGGCCCCGCTCGAGGTAATGAGGTAGATGTCGTTCAACGATTCCGGGTGCTGCCAGTATTGCGGCGCGGCTTCCATCACCACTCGATACTGATTGAGCGGCATGTAGATCGTCGACACCTGGCGTTGGCCAAAAGCATCGTTGAGCACTGCGTCGATCAGCGCCGGCGTGACGCCGAGGCGCGACGCAGTGTCGCGATCGATGATCAGCGACGTCTGCAGGCCACGATCCTGCGCATCCGTGTTCACATCCGCCAGTTCGGGCAGATCGCTCATCACCTGGCGCACCTTCGGCTCCCACGAACGCAACTCCTCCAGATCATCGCCTTGCAGCGTGTACTGGTAGGTCGCGTTGGCCGAGCGCCCGCCGACGCGGATGTCCTGCACGGGAGCAAAAAAGACGCTTGCACCCGGCACGTGCGCCACCTTTTGCCGCAGGCGCGCGTTGACGGCATCGGCGCTGATACCGCGCTCGGCAAGCGGCTTGAGGATGACGAACATGTTGCCGCCGTTGCGCTGGCCCCCGCCGGTGAAGGCGACCACGTTAGCCACCGCCGGGTCCTGGCGCACGATCTCGACGAACTCGCTCAGCTTGTTGCGCATCGACTGGAACGAGGTCGCCTGATCGGCCTGGATGCCGCCGAACAGCATGCCGACGTCCTGCTGCGGAAAAAACCCTTTCGGCACGATGATGTAGAGATAAACGTTCAGCGCAATGGTGGCGAAGAACAGCAGCAGCATGAGTGCCGAATGGCGCAGCGCCCAGGCGAGCGATCTCTCGTAGCCGCGCGCAATCGCGCTGAACGCGCCTTCGGTCCAGCGTTTCCAGCGCGCCACGCGCTGCGCGCCCTGTGCACGCGCCGCACGCAGCAGGCGCGAACACATCATCGGCGTCAACGTGAGCGAGACCACCAGTGACATCAGGATCGCAACCGACAACGTGACAGCGAACTCCCT